>JBFYLW010000068.1:0-6474 GCA_041305185.1 Nanobdellota archaeon | reverse complement strand
AATCAAAGACTTATCAGTATACACTTCACCATCGCGCAAGACCTTTCCCCTCAATTCATTGACTCTGCCACGAAAAGATGAAAAGTCCTTAATCACTTCATTACTGAGATCCATAATGGGGTTCTCCTTTGGGTTCTGTCAGAAGAATACTGTTTTTAAGTTTTTGCATGCGGAATGCATTACAAACGTTTTGAATAGGGATTATTTGCGGGAATAGAGTTTATAACAGAATGAATCTGGAACTGGTTAAAAGTCAAGCCAAACATGATTCTTTCAGGATATTCCAGTTGCTGAGGGATTTCGTATGCCCTGAGAACGCCTCAGAGAAATTGTTTGGAATTGAGAATAGGAAAATTGAATATTAGTCCTGTTAAGTTCCCCGACTTACGAACGAAGTGCAGCGGGGAGGGCAAGGAGGAACGAAATGACGACGCAGAGTAAAATTTTCATTTCCAATCAATCCGACCGAAGGGAGACTAATTATCTAAGGGCAGGGTATAGAAAGGCGAGAAAACTATTAAGCGTGAATAAGTTTGTATTCATGCGTTATATTTACAGAATCCATTGTTTGAATAATATCTGAATACTTATTCCTAATGTCTTTTAACAATTTATAAAATTCCTGCATACTTTCAACTTCAATTTCATGCTCCATATCCCATGATCCAACGACTTTTACCCAATAAGTAAAGTTTGGATGCTGTTTACAATATTCTTTGAATGAATTTATTCTTTCTTTTGAAGCTGATTGTAAGTTGATAAACAATTTGAAAAACAAATAATTTATTTTCTGATAATCAATTGCAAGTTTGTACCCAGAGATAATTTTCTTTTTCTCTAACTGTTTAATTGCATACCTGATGATTCTTGGCGTTAAATTTAATTTTTGACTTAAGTTAGGTATTGTTTCCCTGCAATTAGAACCAATCGCTTCAAGAATTTTCAGTTCTTCATTTGATAATTCAATTATTTCAGAACCAGAATACAAGTTAAATTCCTCTTTTGGTTTATCTAAGATGTAACCTCTGGTGTAAGTTATGGCTTCTGAGACGATAGCTATGGTTTTTCTGTTAAGATATTTATCAAATTTGAAGAATAATTCTGATTTTAATGATTCAAATTCAGATAAAGTTTTACATCTAACTGAAAACATTAAGTCAAATGAACCCTCACAATCAGCAATCCATTTAACTGATTTATTATCGCTTAGAAAATCAACAACTTCTTTTCTAATTTGGTCATTTAGATGATTGAATTTTAGGTTGAATTTGTAGTGGGTAAAACCTAATTTAGAAAAATCAGTTACGGTAATATAAGCCGTAATTATTTGTTGATTTTCCAGCTTCTTAATATTGTAATTGACAGCTTCAGGGGATATTTGGAGCTTCTTGGCTATCTGTGAACCGGATAATCTGGCATTTTTATCTAATTCGTATAAAATCTTCTTATCAGTTAGGTTCATTTTTTTTAATAATGACATTTAGTATATAAATTTTGTCATTTTCAAAAGAAATTTAATAAGAAGTTTTATATTGTTATTATGTTACTACTTAGTTATAACAAAAACAGCCAAGACCTCTGGGCTTAAGAAGAGGTGGAGATGAGAAAATGAAAGACAAACGTGTCGAAGATAGAATAAGAGCATTTGAAGAGATTGTAAGAACTGAAGGCAAAAATGTTAGAAGTGCATTTGTCTTAGAAAAAGATGGAGTAGTGTACACTACTCAGCACGCCAGGGAGCCTATAGAAGGACAACCCACACAAATATGTTGGTATTGTACTGACATTTCGAAAGACGTTCTAGAAGCACTTGGAACTGACCTTAGCGGCAAGACTGTTGCACTACTTGGAACTTGGGTACCTCCCACTGACCCTCGCTTAGGCTCACTGAGTAGGGTAGGCGAATGCCGCACTCTAGCTTACCAATTCGTCCAAGAATTGTTTAAACGTGGAGCAGAAAGAGTTTACGCTACAAGAGACGACTGCCTTGATCTCTTTGGGGGATAAAGAAACTCAATGATTTTTTTCTTTTTTTAAATCCTAAAACCAACCCCGTGTTTAAATGAGATAGAGAAAAAGAAAAATGGAACTAAAACAAAAGCCAAGACCTCTGGGCTTAAAATGAGGTGGAGAAGGAAAATGGAAAAAGTGTTAAGCTTGGAAGAAGCGATGGGGAGAATTATTCCTTTAAGATTTCAGGATCTGAGTAAAAAAGCAAGAGAAGAATTCTTGTACAAAAAACCAGGGTATTTTGCAGTAGGGATCCCAATGGATGAAACAAAATCAGCTTTACTTCACATAGATCTTGATGCGTATCTTAGCAGAATTCAGGAATTGCAAGATAATCCTGAAGATATTTTTCGAGATGTTAGTTTACTTGATGAAATAGCGTACGCGTTATTAAAACCTGTGATCACAATTGAAGCAGCTTTACTAGGTGGTGTTCCTTACGAAATTATGAAAAAAAGAAGACAAGAAGGGCTTCCAGAGGCAACAGAAGCTGACTATTCAAGACACCAGGAAGCACTTGCATGGTGCAGAAGACTGTACGGATTTTCAGATCATATCTTAATTCGTTTTGAAATAGAACCAGGAACAGAAGAAGGTTTTAAAGAACAGTTTGAACGAGAATTAAAGCCAATATACCCACTAATTCACATAAAAAAAGACCGTGGTTATTGTCCGCATATCGATTTTATTAATGATAAATTCGGAAAAGGCGGATTATTTGTTTGGTGGGATTATAGGAATGACGCTAAATTTTTTGGAGGCACCTTTGGAGGCGGTTCAGGTGAGCATGTGTTTAAAGAAAGCGAAAAAATGGATAAGAGATTTGTCAAGGCTTTACGTGAAACAGTTGACGCATTAAAAAAATGCGAATCAATTACAGCGATTTACTTAAACCCGGGAGATTCCAACCCGCTTATTCCAACCTATAAGAAAGAAATGCCTCTTGGCTAAAAAAGAGGCGGAGAAGGAAAAATGGTAAATGAAACAAAAAAAGTATTAATCGTAGATGACTATTTTGTAAGGGGCGCTCAAAGTTTACTTGATAAAATGATAGATATTACACCAGGTCCTGAAGTGAACGCTTTTTACCGAAACCTTTTAATATAACCTATCATTAGTATCAATTAGTACTACCAATAGTATAATAAGAAAATGGTTACGAAAACTCAGGAGCAAATCCTTCAGCTCTTGCTTAGCAGGCCTGAAGAAAGGTTATCAATCAGAGGCATTGCCAGACTGCTGGGAAAATCATATACTCTTACGTATAACAATGTTCAGGGGCTGGTGAAGCATGGTTTTGTGGAAAAACAGAGTATTCCTCCTGCGCAGGTAATCCAGCTAAAAGAAAGCATTCCAACGAATGTTCTTGTTGATATTGAACGAAAGACTGCAGACATTTTTCTTGAAAAACATCCCTGGATAAAGCTTTACCTAAAAGATGTTCTAAACACAGCACCCCCTTTTTTCATAATGCTTGTTTTCGGCAGCTATGCAAAAGGCACGCAAACTAAAGACTCAGACCTTGACTTACTCGTAATTGTTCCTACGAAAAAGGACATTCCTGTAATGGAAAAATCAGCACAGCAATACACCAAAGTAAAAAAAGGCATTATTGTTGTTGACACGCAAAACTTTACAGAAATGATTAAAAACCCTGAAAAATTAAGCGTTGGAATTGAAGCAAAAAAACACCACATACTCATTTACGGAACAGAACAATACCACCAGCTGTTAAGAAAATGAAAGAAGAAGAGCTAATCCTAAAGAAAATACAAATTGCAGAAAAAGCAGTCCAAGAACTCAACCAGAAAGGAAGCCTGAAAAAGCTCCCAGAACAATTAGCCAGGCAAATAGCCAATTTTTACGAAACAAAAGCACTCAACAGGCTGCAAACAGCAAAAATAATCTATGAAGAATCAAAGAAAAACAACCAATACACAGACTACAGCGAAACAGTAGCAGCCGCCTATTACGCAATGTACTACATCGTCCATTCCTATTTGGCAGCAATTTATCAGACAAAAATCAAGGAAGACCTCAGAGGAGTTCACGCAATCACGCACAACATCATATTATACTATCTCGTGAAAACAAACAAACTTGCAAAACACCTTTACGAAGAATACCTGCAAACATTCCAAACAACAACCGCAACACTCACAATAGACCAATTCCAAAAGAAAGCATACACTTACGCAGAAAAATACGACGACAGCAGGGCCGCAAGAGAAACATTCACATACAAAACAACACCCTCAATCGAAGAATACCACGCAAAACAAGCAATCAGCACAGCAGAAGAATTCATAAACACAATAAGACAACTAATTAATGCCCGATAATCCAGTCCAGAAATAGTAACGTATCACGGGTTCAAATCCGCTTTTGCCGGGCAACATTTATATGTTTCAAATACCCCTTATCAACAGAACAAGCATGAAAAGCAGAATTCGGTCGAAAACAATAAAAGAACAAGAAAAAAACCAGGCACAAGCCAAAAACAAAACAGCCAATTCTAAGCAATTTAAAGTCGATAAAACACGAAATTCAGCATCACACGCCCAAATACGGAAAAATGGGGCTGCCCGGATTTGAACCGGGACGATGTGGTCCCAAACCACACATCATGGCCAAGTTAGATCACAACCCCGTGTTGTTTACTAAATAATTACTAGGTGCGGTTTAAAAGGTTTATGCCTGAAAGTTTTCTGTTAAGAAATCAACCAACCTCAACCAGCACTTCTCTTTTGTTTTCAAGCTCTTTCAGTATCAAAGAATCGTATAAGTCTATCAGTCTTTTGGCTGTCTGGTTTTCCTTGTTGATTTTATACAATTTAGCCCTGCCAACTTCCCTGACCTTAACAACAAGCCCCAAATCCAACAATTTAGGAAACTCAGAATGCAAAGTGCCCCAGCTCACGCCGGCATTAAGCACATCAGTCAAGGTATAATCAAAATCCCTGCCTTCTATCAAGTACTGCAAAATCCTCATACGAGGGCTGTCACCCACAACTTCCAAAAATACTGAATTCATAATATCAACTCCTCAATCTCATTCAATTTCCCAATATTCAACTGATAAGCATCACCAAACTTTGTTTTCCCGTAAAGCACAACCAATTCTTCCTTTACAAGGTCGTCCAAAACATCTTTCACAAAACCCTGCAAATGAGAAGGAATGCCGGATTGAAGCCGCTCAAACAACAAATGACCCTTGCTGAACGCCTGATTTGAATACAATTTCTTCAGAATGTTCTTCTTAATCTTCAAATACTCAACTTTATTCAACCTTTTTCCCATTGATTGATTTTAGAAATTTGGATATAAAAGCGTTCTGGTTTTGGTTAAAATTAATAGCCCATATCGGCTAAAAATAGAAACATTAATAAACCTATCAAGCTTAACTGCACACAATGGAAAACAAAACAATATTCCTGCAAATCTTCGGAGACTCACCAATACTACGAGTGCTCGACTTCCTTGTCGTCAACGAAGACTTCGACTACAGTATGACAGACATCGCAGATCTATCAGGTGTCGGTTATTCCACACTCAAACTCTTCTGGACAAGACTCGAAAAAGAAGGAATAATAATAAACACAAGAATCGTCGGAAAAGCAAAAATGTACAAACTCAGCCTAACCAACCCAATAATCAAAAAATTCAGAGACTTCTACTGGGAAACAACAAAACACCACACACACGAAAATATAAAAGAGATATTAATTGAACATTAAACAGCAGATAATTATTTTTTATATACTCTTCAACCATTTTGCCAGTTCCTCGATATTAATAGCTTTGCCAGTGTCCAGTTGTTTAATAATGCCACCTTCATTCAATACCTCAGCTTGTCGCTTCATAATCTCAAAAGATTCCTTAGATTTCAGAAAGGCATCCTCAGATGTGGCTGATTCACGCTTTTTAAGACGCTCAAAGACAACAGAATCATCACAAACAGTTGATACAACTGCCAATTTCACATTCATTTCTCTGGAAAGCTCATACACCCATTCTCTCCTATACCTCTTATGAAAAGTAGCATCCAAAACAGGCATCTTTCCGCTGATTAAAGCGTCCTTCGCTGCCAAAATCAACTGCCTGTAAGTCGCATCTTTCTCTTCACGAATCTTTGGCAAAGTCTCATCAAAACGTTTTGGAGAAGAAACATCAATATTACGAAAACTCACTGTTTTCAAAACAACAGCATCAGAAAAAGCTTCAGCAATCTTACCTGCCATGAAAGACTTGCCCGTTCCAGGAAGACCATACATCATAATGATTGCGTTCATAACATAATTCCGATTAGTGAAAAAACATCCAGCAAGGACTCAGTTCACAAACCCGTGTTGTTTACTAAATAATTACTAGGTGCGATATAAAAGGCTTTTGCCTGTAAAAATCAAAAAAAGAAACCAAAAACCAGTCCGGCAATCGTTGAATAAACAATCACCAGACAAACAT
>JBFYLW010000067.1:0-8007 GCA_041305185.1 Nanobdellota archaeon | reverse complement strand
TGGGAGACACAATAAATTTGGGCTCAAGACTTGAAGGACTAACAAAAGCATACGGCGTGAGCATCATAATAAGCGAGTTCACGCACAAAGAAATTAATGATAAGTTTGCAACAAGAAAACTGGATTTAGTGGCAGTCAAAGGAAAGAAAAAACCCATTTTTATTTATGAACTGATTTGCAAAACAGAAGAGCTGACAGAAAAACAAAAAGAAAAGAAAGAAATATATGAAAAAGGACTAGAGCTCTACCTATCCCAGAAATGGAATGAAGCAATAAAACAATTCAGCAAACTCGACGATTTTGCTTCAAAAGAGTTCACACAAAGATGCGAAACATTCAAGAAAGAACCGCCTGCAAATTGGGACGGGGCATGGGTAATGAAAACAAAGTAAAATCAGATGTTAACGTCCTCGTCATAATCCTCTAACTGGCCGCGAACATAAGTATTCTTAGGCAGCAAACGGGCGTGGTCAGGACGAGCGCTAAAATATTTAGCATGCTCATTAACAAGAGCTGAAAGGTCATCAACAGAAGGCCTTTGCTCAGGATTCTTAGAACGCGCGCGCTGAAGAAAAACCTTCAAATCAGGATATTCTTTCAAGGAAGGGCAAACATCATTCAAATCAAAAGGGCGGTGGTAATCAGGCAGAATACAGCCACCAATACCTGAAAGAGGATAAAAAGTCTTGCCGCAAAGACAGGAAAGAATAGTGGCACCAAACTGGTAAACATCAGACCTGGCAGACAGATTTTTTAGCGCAACAAGCTCAGGAGGAAAGTAATCAAGAGTGCCATAAGACATATTTGCAAGGTCAGAAGGACAGTCGCCATTCATACGCCTTGAACCGCCCAAATCAATCAAAATGCCAGCGCCTGAATTATCAACCATAATATTCTGAGGCTTGATATCGAGATGCAAAAAACCATTATCATGAATGTGCTTCAGACCAGCAAGTCCGCCAGACAAAGCCTTGAAAAACTTCTTGTCACCGTCATCTTCACAAGAATAAAGCAAAACAGCCTCATCCAAACCTTTACCATCAATGTAAGGGAAAGCAAGAACAGGAATTTCGCCAGAGATTGAATTAGCCATAAAATAATCAAAAGGCCTGCAAATGTTGGCATGAGGAGGAATAGACTTGAAAACAGCATGCTCATTATTAACGAGAACATTACGAAGGGGCAAATTGCTGCCTGCCTTCAAAACAACTGAAGTGCCGTCATCTTTCTTTGCATCAAATACTGCAGAACCCAGCCTGCGACCTACCTTAATACCCTGAGGCTCAAGCACCTGACTTTCGCAAAGAGTAATTTCTGCCATTTTAGTACTATGAAGTAATGATTTTAGAGTTTATAAAGCTTTCGGTTTTTAACTACTGCAAAGTGACAAATTTACGTGTTTTAGAGATAGATTTTTAAAGGTTCAACACCTCAAAAAACAAGTGAAAAATGGATGCATCGCAGCAGAAAAACAGTACCGAAAATTCCTTAGCTGGTTTCTGGAAAGGAAGGAATGCAAAAGATACACCTCTTTACAAGAGATAGCTGATACCTGCTTCTTAGGAAGAGCATTAAGCGATATAGACGAAGAGCGGGGATTGCCAAATATAGGCGAATACTGCCTGGAAAGAACACTGCAAGACTATGATAAAGATTTCAACGGAATAATACAGGCAATAGAACAACCAAACGTTCAGGATATCCTCGACCTCGGCTGCGGACTAGGCTATGCAGCAGTCCAGATAGCAAACGCCTGGCCTGAAAAGAACGTCCACGGATACACACTCATGAAAATCCTGCCCAAAGGGTCAGAACCAGATGCTTACAAGAAAGTTCAATGGATATATGACAAAGCACAAAACATAATGAAACACTTCAAGCCTGAAAGCCTTGACCTGATAACCTGCAGATGCATGTTCTATGCAGTCGAGAACAAAATACAACTGCTCGACAACCTCTCCAAAATACTACGCCCAGGAGGGACTTTTCACGTCGATATAGGCCTCAATTTTGCCGGAATAGAAAACCTGATTATAGACGTTAACGGAAAAAACACACCCTTTAGCGAACGCCTAAAAAAACACACCCTTCAAGGCCTCAGCGTGCACAAAGGAAAAATAATACACTACCTCAAACACGAACGAGGAGAAAAACCCCTGGAATTGTCAAAACACTACAGGCTAGAAAAAAGGGAAGACACACAAGAAACGTACATACCGTTCTAAAAATTTAAATAACATGCCATGCTAAGAATGAAAAAGAGGTGATATTTATGGACACAAAAATTCTCGGTGCAATACAGTTAATAGGAGGACTTATAGGCCTTTACTCATGGTGGTCAGGAAAAGACTGGGCACTACCAGTATTTGCAGTAGTCTTCATCATACTGGCTATACACCATTTCATGGAAAAGAAATAAATTTTTTTATTTTTTCCATTTAATTTTTAGTCATTATTAAGTAGTGAAAAATAGAAAGGTTTATAAGGTAGTTTCTTCTATATGCCCTTATGAAAAACAGATTCAGCACACTTGAAAAAAAGCTCACAAACATTAAATCCATAGAAGAGCTAAGAGAACTATGCAAAAACAATCAAGAAGAGGCAGAGGCACTTCTTGAAGAAAATTCATGTTACAAATCCCTTATTTCACTACACCAAAAACTGACAGGTCTGCCTGATTCTTTCTCTCCAGAAGAAAAATTAATGCAAATATTATTCAACGTCAAAAAAGGATTCAATGATGTACTCAAAGAATACATGTTTTCGGTCTATGACAAATCAATCGCGTTGCAAAAAGAATCAGAGGAAAGAGATACGTACGGTGAAAGCGATATAAAACATCTTACAGAACTGGGAATACTGCTCGAGAAATGCCACGACAATCTAATAAGCAGGAAGAAAAAAGAACTAAAAGCCGCTGCAAAAAAAGAAAACAGCCCAGATCTTGAAAAAGCAGTGACTAATCTCTGCAACAATGAAGAATGCTGCAGAAAACACGATGAGCTCTGCCACATTGAAGAAGAAAATGAAAAGGAACTAGATAAATTGGAAGAAGAATATGACTTCACCAAACCACTCTCAAGACATTTCGGCACCGAGTTCACAATAAAATCAGACAAAATATATACAAAAGGATTTGAATTCAATGACCTGTTCTTTGCAGAGAACATACAAAAAGTAAAACTGCCTAAAAAAATAGAATACGGAATAACACGAGAAAAAACAGAAAATACAGAGATTGCACTCGTAGAAATTATCATACCTGATATAGAACAATATCAAAATGGCATATCTTTTGCCTGGTACAACTCCCGAGACAAAACAATCTTTGTGAACAATACCATACTTGCCAATTTTGTAGGATTCATACTTGACAAAATAGAACATAAAAATGACAAACTACTTTGCAAGGAATTCGAAAACAGTTCATTAGATGAAGTATATGACAAAGTATTCTTTGAAACAGCAATCCACGAACTCGGACACCAAGCCAACGATTTATCATATTACTTAACTGGAGAAGATTCCGAATGGAAAAGAATGGATGATGAGAGATTTTCAAAACTCTGCGAACTCATATATGGCAAAGCAGAATATTTGTCGCTACACAACACACTCAGGGTTACAAGCAAAGACATATACAAATGCCACAACCAAGCCAATGAAAGCATCAAACAGGAAATATTCAACATTCTGGCAAACAACAAAACACAATATCAAAATATAAATTTCGACAATTTAAAAGAAAAACCAGAAGACGAACTCGTCAAATTAACCAGGCAGGAAATAAGACAAATAGCCACACAAATAATGGAAAAATTCGAAGAAGAAAAAAAAGAACTCATAAGAACAGGATTAGAGAGCGTGGAAGGAAGCAAGATATATAACAGAACAAAAGATATAAAACGCTGTCAAGAAATTCAGGCACCCACAGCGGTAACTCAAAGCATAAAAAATCAGCTGAAAAGATACAGACAGCAATATAAAGAAATCTACGAAAAGATATACGGAAAATAAGACTAATCTCAACCACCTCATTTTTGGAAAGAAGCCAAAAATCCTCTAAAAATTTATAAAGCACGTTTTCTTAAACACCCCTGTGAAAGAACTGGACGAACTAAAACAAGAATACCAACAGGGAAAACTAAAACACCTTGAAACAGAACTAGAAGAATTCATAAAAAAACACGAAACAGAGATTAAAAGATTCACCGAATATTTCAACACACAACTCTACCACAAAATAAATATTGACACAGGACTAAGATGGTATCTCACACTACAAAAATCATTCAACCTCAAAAACGAAATGAACGAACAGTTAGAAGAAATCAAAAAAGAAATATGGTACAGAAAACAGGAAAAAATAGAACTAAAACCCGACGACATAGCCAAAAACTGGGTGCTAAAACACAGCGCAGGATGGAGAGACCACAGAGTGCTGCAAATAGTTTATGTTTACCTCCAGGACAAAGAAAAATACCTCAAACTATTCACAGAATTATAGACTCAGAAAGCAATTTAATTATCCAAATCGCAGCAAATGGCACATTCTAGTTTCTAAGCATTCTACCGTAGACGCAAAAAGGGATTGACTTGGGCAATGACCCCTGAATGTCTGCGCAGGTGTCTACAAAATAATTTCAGTAGACACCTGATTGCGCTAAGAACGCGCAGAAAGCTTTTTAAATAACTCATTTACATCACAGTAATATGGCACGATTACGCGCTTGGCTATGCTATAGAGACTATAAAAGACCGTATACAAGATACTCCAAATACAAGAAATACTGCTTTATACGCGCAAGACCAGCAAACAGGATATCAAGATACACAACAGGAACACAAGGAACATTCCCAGTATCAATACACCTTTTAGCCAAATCAAGCCTGCAAATAAGAGATGCAGCACTAGAAAGCGCAAGACAAACATCAAACAGAGTAATGGAAAACGCGCTAGGAAAAACAGGATTCTTCATGCAAATGAGAGTATACCCGCACCACATAGTGCGCGAAAACCCACTTGCAGCAGGCGCAGGAGCAGACAGGCTGTCAACAGGAATGGCGCACAACTACGGAAAGCCAATAGGCATAGCAGCACAAATCAAGAAAGGACAACCCATATTCACAATAAAAACAGCCAAGGAAAATATACAACTCGCAAGAAAAGCAATGAAAAGAGCAGCATACAAGCTGCCATGCAGTTACCAAATATTTGTAGAAGAAAAAACGATAAAGAAAACAGCAAAAGCAGCCTAGTTCTCCACTTCAGAGTAAAAATTTATATACTGAAGCAAAAAAAGCCAAAGCAATGATTATTGAATCAATAGCACTGCTAGTACATTATAAAACAGAACAACTCTTTTTATTCCAAGAAGCAGCAGACCACTGGGAAGGACTAAAGGCCACGGAAAGAGAGCTATTAAAACAAAAAGAACAATCTTTCGAAGCATACCTCAGAGCACATTCGATATACTGCACAACTACAGGCGAAATATTCTGTCATAGCGAGGAAAAAGAAAAATACCTGTTATGGGCAGACGAACTCAAAAAAACATTAGCCAACAAAGAAGGAATACAAAACTACAACAAATTCAGCAGCGTACTGGACCAGTTCAAAGAAGCACAATCACGCATAGAAACAATCCTATTGAGCGAAGAAGCAGCCAGATACCACTCAAACCATAACAAAAAGGCAGCAGAACAAATACCAGAACTTAAAAAGAGATACAACACCATATTTGCACCCATATCACAGAGCGCACTTGAAAGAAGAGAAAAAGAAGCAAAACTGCCGATATTCTCAGCACGCATAGAAGGCGAAGGCAAAGTAAGCATGTTCTACATACACTTCGGAGGAACAGGCACGGAACTTGAAAGCTACCTCACACGCAAATTAGCAGGGATAGCAGGAACAAAAAGCGTGAAGCACATAGGAGATTTAGTATTCATACAAAGCAATAATTTTGTTCCACCAAAAATAGGAAATGACCCTGTGCTGACAAGCCTCGGAATACCGCCAGAAATAGTCAAAATAGATTATCCCAAAAAATAAATAAAAAAAATAAAAAAAATTATTTCTTAACTGCAAAATACAGCATGTACAAGGCTGACAAAGCAACCAATACATACACGATCTTCTGCAATATCGGTATTGATCCAAAGATCTTGGCTACCAAGTCCATGTTCAACAGTCCGACAAGACCCCAGTTCAAGCCACCAACGATGACAAGAACCAAAGCAATCCAATCTATAACACTTTTTTCTGCCATTTTATATCACCTTTTTAATACAGTTAATATAGGAAGGGTATATAAATATTTTGATTACAGCTGGACAATCAAACCAAGCTTGTTGCCCATCCTGCCAGCTTCACTGTTCCAGTAAGACGTCTTAATAGCATTTAACAAATCAATAACCTTCAAAGAACCTTCCTTAGGAGTAATCCTCAAAACAGTATTACCCTCAACATTCTGAGGCTCAGAAGAAAGATTCGCATTAGCGCCAACCGCAGCCATCAAAGAATCATAAATGATGCCGCTCGAAACAGGAGTAAACAATGAAATACTGCCGTCCTGCTCAGGAACAGCATAAACAGGAAGCTTAACCTGCCTAATATCCGCAAGACAACCCTGCAAGCCCTTGGCGCTGGCAAGATCATCCTTTCCTTTATGCATAGCACTCTCATAAGCAACAAAAGTCTCCTTTGCCTTCTGCCATTCATCAAATCTGCCTTCATACTCGGAAACCTTTTTCTTAAAAGAATCAACAAGCTTTCCCAGACTATCAGCAACAATCTGTTTAACACTCACATCAGCAGTCTCGATTGTTTTCAGCAAACCATCAACTTTCGCCAAAGCTTCAACCTTATCAGATTCAGGCATGTAAATCTCGGATTTCTGCCATTCAACAGCGCCAATTCTCAAACGTTTTGAAAAATCATTTGAGGTAATTCCGAACAACTGAATTATCTTCTGCTCAACATATTTCTCAAGAGACTCAGGAGGATTAGCTATAAAGCCAAAATCAAGACCAGAATCCTTTATTTCAGAAAGGAACATTTCAAGATCAGACAACTTAATGATTCTCAGCTTGACAAGCTCCTTGATGGAATCAGAAAAATTACCCATTTTCAAAGAATCATACGCCTTTTCAAGTTCAGAAAAACTCAATTGCAAGCCCATATGCTCATCTTCAACAGAAGACTTAGCAGAGTCCAGATTAGAGCATTTCACTTCAAGAGCTGAAATTTTTCCTGAAGCAACATCAAGATTCGCCTGCAAAGAACCAATCCGCATATAAGCCCTGTTTAACTCCTCAATAAGACCTGCAGACTTTTCTTCCAAACGTGCAGTCTCCTCAGAACTCAAAACACCATCAGGAGCCTTTTCAACCTCATCAAGATCAAGATTAACATTCTGGTAACTCCAAGAACGGGCAGTATCACCCAGACGCTTCACAAGCTCTTTAGCCTGAGAAGGAGTAGCCTCAAAATAAATTCTGTTATCACCCTGCTTGTCACACAAGCGCAGATTAATATTTTCATAACCAGGAAGATTCCACAAATGCTTCTGCTGATTCCTCCTCAAAGCAATAATCTGACCGCTTTCAAGATTATGCCTTAGAACAAACTTGGAAACAGGCTCCTTTTTATCATCAGCTTCAATTTGCTTTGTATCTCTGGCCATATCACAAAGATAAAACAACCCATTTATAAACTTTTCCCTATTTACTACTGAGGAATAGTATCAAATAGCTTTTTGCTTGACAAGGCGTTCATCAACGGGCTGACCATTAAAAGTAGCCTGAATACCATTCTTGCAAAGATAAACAGCAGCGCGATAAGACTCATTAAACGCAGTCAGGTTATCAAAAAACAGCACATGATCTATGGACAACCGGTCAGAAAACCAAGACCTTCTGCCATCACGCTCCTCAAAAAAAATAGCATACCTCCTTTGATTCCTCCAATCCTCTTCCTTCTCCTCAGAAACCACAACATCAACA
>JBFYLW010000066.1:0-23149 GCA_041305185.1 Nanobdellota archaeon | reverse complement strand
CATTCCCAGTCCAGATATTGATGGTTCAAAAGTGATGTTTGCTAATGAGCAATTCGGCAGATTTAATGCTCTTGTAGAAAAGCTCTCGACTAAAAGGCATGTTAAGGTTAAGCTGGCTTAGACATTAATTTTCTGGTTCACAATCTATTTAAATGAACGTTTGCTCTGATTTGTTATGAAAATCATTTTGGCGCTTGTTATTCTTGTGCTGTTCGGATGTTCGAATGCCGATTGCGAATCTTACAGTGTTGACAAGTGTCCTGAAGAATGCGTTATCTGCCCTCCTTGTGAGGTTTGCAGTTCTATTAGCTGTCATTCTGAGGAGTTCTGCGAAAATATTGGTTTTAACAAGTCTTGGGAGAAGGATGTTGGAGCTAGAACGCAGGAATAATCTAGAATATTACTACTCGCCAGTCGTATAAATCACAAAGTTTATATACGAGTGATTATACTTTTTACATATGCAAATAGATACAGAGTTATCGCTTACGGAAAGACTTGCAGATCCTCATTTTGATGAAGTTGATCCTCACGAGGTTGCCAGAGAATTAACACACCTATACCAATCCAGAGATCTTAGTGGTGTAAGAAAATTGCGTGATGCATATCTTGTTGGTCAGGGAAGAGCAAATCCTAAAAAAAAGGTTGATAAAATAAGAACATTGGTTAATAGAAATTTAAAATTTGCCGCTGGATTGGCTGATACTGTGGCAAGAGACGGCTATGAAGCAAGTGGACAACTGATGATGTCTCCTAGACTTGATGGTCCTATAGCAAAATTTTATAGAGAAGCGACCGAGAGCTAAGAAGCCTAATAGAATTCTATCAAAAAACAATAAAAATATAAATAAGCAATAATAGTTAATTTGATATGGGAAAAACATATATGATAATATTCAGGAATTGCGGGTTCTTATATTGAAATTTCAGGAAGAGGCGAATGCCAACTTAACCAAGTCCTCTGACATTGAGACAAATGATGCAATCTTTAAAGTAATGCAGAAAGAGGTTGATGGGCTTTATCAGAAGTTGACTGATTTGGCAGAGGGTATTATAATGAAGGAAAAGCCCAAAAATGAGTATAGAGCTTGGCTTAATGAGTGGCTGAAAACTAAATAATGAATGCTTTTTTTATCAAACGTCCAGTTCTTTTACTTCTGCTGCGTGTTTGAGTATGAAGTCTTTTGGTTATTTTTATATATTGAATGTGCTTTTTGCTTGATTGATGAAACAGTTTGAGCTGGTTTATGATGAGGTGATTCTGGCTCAATTGAAAAAGCTTGGAGAAAACAGGCATTTGCGTGAATTATTGTCAAAGATGTTTGACAAAATGGAAGTTCTTGGTCCTCGTGCTGGCGAACTTATTGATTCACATCTTTTTATTTATGAAATGAAATCGAAACAGCCGCCTATCAGGCTTTACTTTAAGCACGTTAAGGAAACCGATGAGTTGTATGTTTTTGAATTTGAGATGAAAACCAGCGGGAAAAAACAGCAAAAAAGCATTCGACAATTGCAGGATAAGGCGCAAATTCTCAAAAACCGAGATCTGCTCGGGTGAATTTTTTCTTTTGGATGTTTTGGATGAATTGGAGAAGTCTTTTGTATAAGTCTGTTCTTCGGAGTGTCTCGAGCTCAGTTACCATCAGTTCGTATTCTTCTTTTGGAATTGTTATGACTTCAGCGTCCATATTAGCAATAGATTAATTCGTGTATATAAGATTTACGTTTAAACGTCCAGTTCTTTTACTTCTGCTGCGTGCTTTAAAATGAAGTCTTTTCTTGGTTCTACTTCGTCGCCCATGAGCATTGAGAATGTTTCGTCTGCTGCTACTGCATCTTCAACTGTTATTTTCTTTAAAGTTCTTGTTCCTGGGTCCATTGTTGTTTCCCAGAGTTGTGTGGGATTCATTTCTCCAAGTCCTTTGTAGCGCTGGATGCCTACGTTTTCTCCGAGTGTTTTCAACAGTTCTTCTTTTCTTGCGTCATTGTAAGCGTAGTATATTTTCTTGTTCTTTTCCAGCTTGTAGAGTGGAGGTTGTGCGAGGTAAATCCTGCCAGAATCTATCAGTCCAGGCATCATTCTGTAAAATAGTGTTAAAAGCAGGCAGGAGATGTGGTTTCCGTCTACGTCTGCGTCTGTCATTATTATGAGTTTGTGGTAGCGTAATTTTGTGATGTCGAATTCTTCTCCCACCCCTGTGCCTATTGCTGTTATGATGTTTACTATTTGTTCGCTTTTCAGGACTTTTATGAGTCTTGCTTTTTCTACGTTGATTATTTTTCCTTTTAATGGGAGTATTGCCTGGAATTCCCTGTTTCTGCCTTGTTTGGCGCTGTTGTGGACAAAAACTCCTGATGCAAGAGCGAAATTGTGCGTTCCTGGGACTTCTATGTCATAAACATCCATTTTTTCGTTTAGATTGACGATCTCTTTGATTTTGTGGTTGTAATTCATTACGGCTTCTTTTAATCTTGCAGTATCATTGTCAAAGAATCTTTCAGCAAAAGTGTTGAAAGAGAGAATATTCTTGTTGTTGAGAGTTTTTCTTCTATGTTCAAACTCGGCTGCATCAACTTTTTTTGTTTCATCATATAGTTTTCTAAGCAGTTTTATCGTGTTATCGAAATAAGTTTTGTTATATGCTTTCATACGTTTGACTCTGAAGTCTGGCGTCCATTGTTCTTTTGTTTTTTGACTTCTCCAGTCTTTCAAATTAATGTCTGACCATTGGATCTTCGCAGTTTTTGATAATTCAGTCATTTTTTGAGGATTTTCAGCGTAGAATTGGCGTACGCGTTCAGCTTGTTTTTTTCGATTTTCTGTTGATGCCCAGTATGTTTTTTGGGCTTCTTGCAAGACTTGCTGTGATTTCGCACGGTATTCTGGGTTTTTGTTATAGAACTCTAAGAATTTACCTATCATGTATTTTTTGTATTCTTCATTTTCCCATTGTGATTTTGCGCGCTTGCTGAGTTCTTCTCTCATGGCAAGCATTTTTTGGCTAATTCGTTTTCTGTACTCTGGAGACTGGCGTATTTTTTGTAGTTTTTCACGAACATCTGCTCTTGATAATAGGCTCTGTACAAGAGAACTGTGGAAAGCCATGTGTTCTTCCTTTGTCAGTCTGCAAATGTTTGTTGGGTTATTGTTAAGTTTGTTAAAGTCCTTGTGATGGCGGTGTTCTCCCAAGCCTTCATAAATTCCGTTGCGTAAATTGTATTCATCAGCAAGTAAATGAGTGAATATCCAGCGTGATTCTGCAGGACTGTAAACAAGTTCGTATCCGTCTATCGTGATTCTTTTTCCTAATCTAGAAATCTGTTTTCGCAACGGCATGAGAGAATTTGTGGTGCGCAAGTCTTTTGCCTCCTTGTATGAGCCGTCTCTGAGCATGAACAAGTGCTCTGGAGTGCATACGATTTCTTCATTATTATCCAGAATAACCTTGATTACTTTGGCATCATGTCTAGTTATTCTCGGGTTTAGGATGCGCTGAATTCCTATGCGACCGTCGTGAAGGATTGTGTAGCAGAAATGTTCTTTGCCCTGCTGATGTTCTTCAACAAGTTGTTTGAAGGTTATGTTTCTTCCATCTGCAAGTGCTATTTTTGTGTCTCCTGAAAAACAGCCCCCTGCGCTGTCTCCTTCTACTAAATACAGTTCGCATTTTTCCGGCTCGTTTGAGCTGCAATCTGCGAGTTTTCCTGGGAGCATTGCTCCTTCAAATACTCCTTTTCTTCTGACGAGTTCTCTTGCTTTTCTTGCTGCTTCTCTTGCTCTTGAGGCTTCGAGGCATTTTGATATGAGTAGTTTTGATGATGTAGGGTTTTCTTCAAGGAATGTGTTTAGTCCTTCGTAGACTACGCTGTCGACTATGCCTTTGACTTCGCTGTTTCCCAGCTTTGTTTTTGTCTGTCCTTCGAATTGCGGGTTTGATATTTTGACTGAAATGACTGCTGTGAGTCCTTCTTTGAAGTCTTCGCTTGTGAGCTCTGTTTTTTCATCTGTGAGCTCGTGTTTGTCTGCGTAATTCTTCAATGCTCGTGTCAGTGCTGTTTTGAAGCCTGATAAGTGGCTTCCTCCTTCGTGCGTGTTTATGTTGTTCGCGAATGTGAAGAGTGTTTCTGAATAGGAATCATTGTATTGCATGGCTATTTCGACTATTATGCTGTCTTTTTCTTTTTCGAAGTATATGACTGGATGTAGTTTGTTTCTTGATTTGTTGAGAAATTCTACGAATGCTTTTATTCCTCCTTCGTACTTGAAGTTTTCTTTTCTGTTGTCTCGTTCGTCTGTGAACTCGAATTCTACTCCTTTGTTCAAAAATGCAAGTTCTCGTATTCTTGAGATTAGTATGTCTGATTCAAAGTCTGTTTTTTCAAAGATTTGCGGGTCTGGCTTGAATGTTATTGTTGTTCCTGTGCCTGTTGCATTGCCTACTTCTTTTACTGGCTCGCAGGGCACTCCTCGGTGGTATTCCTGCATCCAGAGTTTTCCTTCTCGTTTCACTGTTGCTACAAGTTTTTCAGAAAGTGCGTTTGTTACCGATACTCCTACTCCATGCAAGCCTCCTGATACTTTGTATGCTCCTTTTTCGAATTTGCCTCCTGCGTGGAGCATTGTGAGGGCCATTTCGAGTGCTGACTTGTCGTATTTTGGGTTTATTCCTGTCGGGATTCCTCTTCCGTCATCTGTTATTGTTATTCTGCCGTCTGTGTGTACTGTTACTGTGATTTTTGTGCAATAGCCTGCCAGTGCTTCGTCTACTGAGTTGTCTACTACTTCCCAGACGAGATGATGCATTCCGCGTATGTCTGTAGAGCCTATGAACATTCCTGGTCGCTTTCTGACTGGCTCTAGTCCTTGCAGTACTTGGATGGATTCTGCGCCATATTCTTTTGCGGCTTCCTCAGTAGTTTTTTTGTCTGCCATGGAGAAAGTTTATAGTCGATAAAATGGATCTTTTCTCGATATAAAAAAAGCGTGTTTTGTTTATAAAAGTTGTGTTTTTACACTATTTATTTTCTATATATAAATTAACTTTAAAATTCTATAAATAATTAACTCTCAGACGTGCAGTTTTTTCGCCTTCAAACTTGGGCATCATTGAATTCACATGATAAACTCCCTTTTCATTTTCAGGGTATGTTTTGAACACTCCTGTTGCAGCATCGACTGGTATCCAGATGCCGTCTCTTTTGGTTGTTGGAACATAAACCTCTGACCAGAAATGGCCTCCGCGCATTTCATCGCCAAGTACAAAACCGCTTAATCTTCTTGATGGTAAGCCTAAGTTTTGAGCCAGACCTGCTAAGAAGGTGGAAGCGGATTTGCAGTCTCCTGAAATGGTTCCTGTTTTTGCATATTCTTGAAGAAGATGCTGCATGTCCTCTCCCTCATCATATTCATTTTCATGTTTTTTTCCATTCATTATCTTGTTTACGAAAATGCATAATTTTTTTAGTAATGTTTCCAGGTTTTTAGTTGAATCAAATCTTTCTAAAACTGTGTCAATGTTGATATCGTTGTCTGTATCTTTTTTTGGAATCATTTTTTTTGGTATGTTTCTTAGTGCAAAATCTACTGTGGGCAACGGCATTTCTTCATTCCATGCGTAATTGCAAACAAAAGTGCTGATTGATTTTTCTTTGCATGCCAGGTTTGATTTGTTCAAGACAGGTTCTTTTGCAGGAAATGAACACTCATTCTGCCAGTCACAATTTTCTTCCTCTCTGCAGTTTAGACTTCCTTTATAATCAATTTCCACAACAATATATCTGCCTTGAATAAGGGGCAAATTTAAATAACTGACAGCCCAATCATTATCATCGCATACAGATATATTTTGCCAGCGGTTTAGTGTCAAATCAATCGGATCCAGATCTGATTCAATATTCGGGACATATCTTAAATTGTTCATTTTATCTGAGGAAATGTTTTGATTATTTCTTCTGTGTCTTTTTTCATTTGATTAGTGAACTTTTCCATTTGTTCAAGGTACTCTTCCATTTTCAATAATTCCAGCTCTCGGCTTGCCATTATTCTGTATTCTGAGTTGGGATATTTTTTTGATAGTTCTTGATAATAAGCTTCTGCGGTTTTTTGATTCTTGGTATTTGACTCTATGTTGAATAAGCCATATGTGATTTTGGCGCCTAATTCTTCGTCTTTTAATCCTTGGCTGCATAAAGTTTCATATTTTTTCCGGACTGATTTCATTTTTTGATTATCTTTTAATCCGATGCAATTTTCAGTCATGATGGATATTAAGAATGCTTTTTCGTCTAAAACTGTTGCTCGGTTAAACAGAAGTTCTGATTTTTCATAGCACATGCTATTGGCTTCTACAGCTAGGAAAAAATTAGCAAGGAATTCGGTGTTATCTTTGGGAATATGGCTGCCTTTTTTTGCTTGAAGTTCTCCTCCAGCATCATATGCTGTCGGGTCGATGTGTGTTACCAGGGTTTTTTCTTTTGTGAGTAATATCAGGGAATTCCATGCGTGGTTTATGGTATTTCCTCCCAAATCATGTCCTGATGCATATATGTTTTGTAGGTTTGGATTGGTTTTTTTAATGATGTCGAATACTGCCATGAATGCCGCGGAATATTTGTCGCAGTCGCCTTTTCCGAGTGCGAAATATTCATCAAATTTAAGGTGTTTTCCGTTTTTTTGGATGAATTCTTGGTCATTGTCTACATCTAAATATTGGAATCTTGATGTTACTATGTCTAATACGCATTTTATTGCTTGTTGTGGTGTAAGATTTTCCAGATTTTTCTGATTATAGCCTAATTTTTCTGCTTCCTTGAGAACATCTTCTTCAAATTTATTCTGATTTTTAAATTTTGGTTTGAAAAGATTATAATTTCTTATTCTTTCATTGAAATCTTCAGGCACGTTTATTTTTTCTTTTGGTATTTCGCCATAATTTATTCTTTCATAGTCAATGTAAGTTATCGGTCTTTCTGCAAAAAACTGTTCTATCGGGTCTTTGTAATTGATTGTTATTTTTTGTTCTAATTTTGATGGAACATTTGCAGGTTTTACTGCTGTTATTATTCCTAAACCGCCTAGCATTAATCCGCCCGCGATTAATCCGTATTTCAATAATTTTGGTATTTTTTCGTATAGTGTCATTTTTTCAGCAGTTCCTTGGCATCAGCTATCATATTTTCTAGCTGTTCATGCAGTTTTTCTTTTCCGTCTGTGTATTTTCTTTGAGTCTCATTGCATATTAGTTTATACCATTCATTGATTTTTCCAGTATCTGAAATTATTTTTTTGCTTTGAGAATTTGTTATTAGACAAATATCTGGAGTTTCATCTCCTTCTGATTTCAATTGATTTAGTATTTGAATTTCGATCGGGTCATAATCAAAGTCATAAACTTCATATTTATCAAATTCCTTATAAGAAATCAATATTGCAGGATGGTGTTCTGTTTTATATTGATTTGAAAAAATTGCATTTGTGTCATAGCAGGCATGTAAACCTCCGCATTCTTTCCCCTTATGATTGTAAACACAATATGATGTTCCATGCCCTTTTAGAAATATTTGCGAGTTGTCATATTTCATCGAATTCGAGCATTTTGGTGAACACCTTTTGAGATAATCTGCAAAATTGTTTGATATTGGTTTTTCATTGCAGCCCGCTATTGGACATATAGCTAAGCCTGTTAATATTGCTGACGTTGCCAATTTTTTTAGTGTGTTGTAGATTTTCATTTTTTTATTGTTCCATTTTTTTATTCTTTAACCCAGCCGTTATCTTTTGAATCATTTCCCATTGATATACGTTCATTTTTTTGCCTCTTTGTAGATTGAGACTGCTTTTTGGCAATATTTGCTGCAAGCATCGTAATGTTCTTTGAATTGTTCGAGAGTTTTTGCATCTTCAGATGCATATGCTCGCAATTGGTTTGGTTTCATGCAGTCTTCGGTTCGGTCAGGTATCAATCTGCAGAGTCTCGTAGTCCTATCTAATAAAGCAAGGTCAACTGTTTTTTCTGCCCATATTTCAAACAGTTCTCTTAGCACATTGTCTTCTTGGTTGTTTTCTTCCATTTTGTTTCACCAAAATAAAAAACCAAAATAAAAAATTTATTTTGAGCTTAATCCGTACAGTTTCAGGATTTCTTCGTCGTCTGGTTGAGGTGGCTGGTTTAGTCCTTCTTCTAATATCTCGTCGATAGTTTTATCACTGATGCGTTTTGGCATTCTTCCGAGTCTTATTTCTTCGTCTATCATTCTGTCAGCTTCTGCTTGTGCGAGCAAAGGATCAACTACTTCTGTGCAGTACTTGTCTATGGCTCTGCTTTGTGCTTCAAGCTCATCTAATTCTTTGTATATTGCTCTCACTTGTTTTCCATCGTACTGTCCTATTCTGTCTGCTTTGTTGCAGCCTATGCCTAGAGCCATTCCTGTTGCTACTATTGGCAGAATTAACTTTGATGCGATGTTGTAAACCGTTTTCTTGTATTGTTTCATTTTGTTTTCCTCCTGATTCACTACAAGGTAACAAACCAGTCAAATAAATAAACCCTTTGTGTAAAATGTTTACACTTTTCCAAAAAGTTTATATATTGGGATTATTTCGTGCTTATTATGAGGCGCAGGCTAGTTCAGCACGGAGAGAAGACTCTTATGGTTAGCCTGCCTGCCAAGTGGGTGAGGCTTCAGGAGCTGAAGAAAGGCGACGAAGTGGTCTTGGCTCCAGAAAACAGTTTTGTTACAATCAGCAAAGAGGAGCGGTTTGAGGCTGTTCACAAGATTAAAATTTCGATAAAGCTTGAAACTCATTTGCCAGCGCATGCTGTTTTGTCAAATGCTTACAAGCTTGGTTTTGATGAGATTCTGGTTGATTATTCTGGAAAGGAGCAGTTGGAATGTATCAAGCAGGCAGTGAAGAGTATGATTGGCTTTGAGATTGTTAATCTTACTGTCGACACATGTATGATCAAATCCGTGATAAAGTCTACCGACATGGAATATGAGAGCATAAAAAAGAGATGCTGGTTCTCCATTAAATCTGCCTTTGAAACTTTTATTTCAGATATGAAATCTGGAAAACAGGATAATTACAATGTTGTTTGCGAGCTTTACGATAATAACATCAAATTCACTGATTTCTGCAGGAGGTTGATTAACAAGCACGTGTTTTTGGATGTTAAGAATTCCTGTTTGGAATACAGCGTTATATTGAAACTGGTGTCTGTTCTGGCATTGATTAAAGAGGCTTATTTCTGCATAATGGAAAAAAAGATTAAGCCAGGCAGGGATTTTATTGATTTTGTGGAGAAAAGTTACGATTATTTTAATCTTGTCTATGATGCATATTACGAAAAAGATTTTTCTCTTGGCACTAAAGTTATCGCAAGATGGGAGGTCTTGAATCATTTAGGCGAGAAATTATTGAAGAAATATGGGGTTCCGGTTAGTAAGTTTTTGGAGATTATTCGTTATTGCAGGAATTCTGGAGGACATATAATCGGACTGTACTATTTGGACAACGAGTTGAAAATATGATTATTTCAGTCCGTCGTCTATGATTTCGTCTAAATCTTTATCATTATTTTTTTCAAGAGGATATGCTTCTTTGAGTTTAGTCTCATACATTCTCATTTTTTTGTCAAATTCATCGGTCTCTGCCGATATTTTTTTGACATCATTCAGGAGGCATTCTGCTTTTTTAGCATAGTCAGGATGTTCTCTGAGATATTTTGAAACCGTATAGTATCCATATGCGATGGATGCTGCTAAAATCGATACTGCTGCAGTCGCTTGTAATGGTGTTAAATTTCTAAATGCTGTTCGTTTTATGTCGTCCAGCCAGGTTCTTGTTTTAGACTGATTTTGTGTTCTCCACCTGTTTATTGAATTAAAAATTTCTTGCACATACTCGTTGTCATTGTTTAATAAAAAGCTCAATATTGTTTCTCTTTCTTTTTTATTCATTACATCCAATGCACTGTGTAAAAAGGGGTCTAATCTCTCATAGACGTTCTGTCTGTTTGGATCTTTTTTGCATTTTACAAATACCGGAGCATAGGATAATCCTGTCAGTATTTTTGCTGCTTTATATTCGTGCAGGAATTTGTCTTTTGATTTGTTTATTTCCTTGCCGATTAGTCTGTCAAGTTCGGTATAATAAGAATCTAAATATGATTTTTCGTCAAATGAGCCGACTGATTTCAGGCTTAAAGCGAGTTTTGCAACATCATTTGCAAAACAGGTTTTTCCAAGGAAGAAGAAATCTATAAAATTCATTTCATCTCCATTTGTGATTATGTTTTTATCTGATAAATCCCTGTGAAATACTCCTTCATTGTCAGGGAGCTGGGATAATAGGTTTTCGATGTATTTGTCAAAAGAGTATCTTGATACTGAGCTGGTGAATGATGACCAAAGAGCTCTTGCAGCCCTGTAGATTGCGTGTTCTTTCGCGAATCTGGATATTTTTTCCAGGGTTCTTTCTTTTTCAGTCATTTCAATAATTATTTTGTCTTCTAGCTTTGTCCTGTTTTCGTATAGTTTTGCATGGAATCTTGCCACTTCTTTTGCTATTTTTTCTGGACTGATTGAGTCGACATAGAATGCAAGGTTTTTCATCTCTTTGTATTCCATTACGAGGTAATTGCTGGTTGATTCTAAAACTGTGGGGGTTTCTATTCCCGAGTCAGCCACTGCTTCTATGAGCATTGCTTCTTTATCAGCTTTTTCTGTGTATTTTAGAATGACTGGTTTTCCTTTGTGCTGGCCGTCCGTATAGACTCCTTTGTAAACTTTATTGATGCAGTTCTCTATTCTCGCATCATATTCTATTGTCCCGAGTGCGGTTTTTTCGAGTGTCATTTTTAACGAATATGCTGTTGTTATGCTTTTCAAGTATATAAATCCATTCCTTTTTAACTACTAATAAGTGACAAGCAATAAATATATTAATTCATAATATGGAAAATAAATAAGCTAATCCGTTCACTTCAGAGTGGCAAAGTTTTAAATCGTCGTATATATTTGCAGCGTTATGCGGTTTTTAGAGCCTTCATTAGAAAAGCGTCTGAATGATAATTACACTGTAAATAAGGATGTGAACCTGTCTAAAGAGATTTCGAAATTGCTAATAGGCAATCCAGACCTTCCTTCTGATGTGACTTTGCGCGAGCTTGATTTGTTGACAAGGAATGTTGAGAACACTATGACTTTCGGAAACTATATTCCTGGAGTGATTGAGACTGCATTTGATTATTGCGTTTCCGGTCTTGGCATGGTAGAATCACATGAGGACTTGTTTGGACGGTTCCATGCTCGTGCAAGAATTTTTTTGAGAAATCTTGCAGAAATATCTGAAACTTCTGATGAACAAAAGAGATATCTTCAGGCTGCTCTCTCTCATGCTGATGAAGCTTGCAGATTTTATGAGAAAAAGGATAATATCAGTTATGGGAAGGCTTTGTCTTCTAGGGGCGAGATTAAGAGGTTTTTGGCAGGTATCGCAGAAGATGAGAAGAGATTTGATGATGCCGTGGATTTGTTGATTGAATCTGCAGCTGATAAGAGCACTTCAGCAAGTCTTGTTGAAAATATTGGAAAATCGTATGCCTGCAGGAGGTATGCTTTTGCTGCTAACAGGGAATATGAAGCTGCATTGCTTTCAAGCAAACTCAAGATTGATTTGATTTCGAATGCGATTTACCATACTCAAAAAAGTATTTTTTTGGACACCGAAGAGGAGACTATTGCTTCCTCACAGCTCAATATTGGCAAGTATAACATGGTGCTGTTTGAATTGACTGATAATCTTGATTTTCTTGGCGAAGCCATCCATTTTTATGGGCTTGCGCGTTCTTATTTTGCGAGGTTTTGTGATGAGAAGCGCAGAAGGGTATTTTGTGCAGTAAATACCTGTCTTACTGATTTGAAATTTAAGCGGCGTTCGATTGAAAAAGACAATGCTCCCAAAAAAATGCGTAATAAAAGCATTAAAAAAAGCAGGCAGGAGGTTAGAAAAATTATAATGAATGAGTTGGAACAGCTTGATTAAGTCAGTATTTCCACTTTGTCATCGATTAATATCGTTTTTTCAAACACTGCGACCATTCCTTTGTTTTTCTCTATTAATGGAGGGTATGGGTGCAATATTCCGGTTCTCAGTAATTCATTTATTGCTAGGTTTGTTTTTCCTTGTCCGAATTTTTTGATGAGCCATCTTGTTGTGAAGGGCAGATTATTGTAGGTTTCAGCTATGTAGTTGAGTACTTCTCTCGCGTATGGGCTTCTTACTGGTTTTATGCCAATTAATGAGAATATGTTTCCGTGGTCTGCTTCATAGATTAGTCCTGCTCCGTTTGTTGCGAATGGTTCTATTGCGATTATTTGTCCTTTCTCGAGTTTTCTTGTGTCTTGGGTATCATGGTTTGGTATGCTTGGTTTTGCGTGTATTTCCCATTCTTGTAATCCGTGTCCTGAAAGGTTTCTGATTGGTGAAAAGCCGTAGCTTTCTATTGTTTCCTGTATTACTTTTCCTACTTCTCCGATTGTTGTTCCGATTTTTAATATTTTAATGGCGTTGTTCAGTGCTTCTTCTGATGCTTTCATCATGTCAGAATATTTGCCTGACAAGTCTATTGTTAAGGCGTTGTCTCCTATGCACCCGTCTATTTGTGCTCCTACGTCTAAGCAGACCAGGTTATCCTTGAAGACTGTTTCATCATCGTTTTCTGGCGTGTAATGTGCTGCTGTTGCATCTATTCCTACTTGTGTCGGCCAGGCTGGTTTCCCGCCTAATTCGATTATTTTGGCGTCTATTTTGTCGCAGACTTCTTTTATTGAAACGCCATTTTTTACCAAAGTGGCTCCATATTCAAGTGCTTCTTTTGATATCTTGCCTGCTTTTCGCCATTTTTCCAGGTTTTCCATATAAATGAGAAAAAGTCAGGTGGTTTTAAATGTTTACTTTGAATTGCGTTTGTGGAGTGGCAGGCTTCGTATCCATTGTGGGTTTTTTCCGGTTGCGATTTTAATAAGGGTTTTCTGGTCTCCTTTTGCGCACGCGAATATTTCTTCATTTACAGTCATCAGTTCATATTTGTCATCAGGGGAGCTTATTTTGTTGTCAAAGCATGTTGTGTTTGCTGCGCTTACTTTTACAAGGCTGCCTGTTACTTTGAATGGCGGCTCTTTTGGAGTGTAAGAATACCAGTCTGTTTCATTTCTTATGAAGAACGTGTTTCCTTGGATGAATCCTTTTGCGTTTCTTGTTTTTTCTGTTTCTATTTTCTCCAATAATTGTGCTTTTGTGCCGTCGAATGATATGCAGGCTATTTCTCCTTTTGAATCTGCGCGGTTGTTGTAAAAAGGACCTCTGTAAAAGAAGAACCATTTGCCGTCAAGTGATGCTGTGAATCCTTCGAGTTTTGTCACATCAGAGTCCAAAACCAGTCCTTCTATTGTTCCTGCTTTTTTTGCTTCTACTACGTGTACAAAGTCTCCTTTTTGGTATGCTATGTATCCTGTGGCTGTTTTTCTGAATTTTTCTTCAAATTCTTTTTGTTTTTTTTGTTCTTCGTCTTTTTCAGTTTTTTGCCTGGCTTTTTTTTGTTGGTTTTCCGCGTCTATTTTTTCGGTTTCTTCGCGTTTTTTTAGTCTCAATTCCTTTTCTTTTGAGGCTTGTTTGAAATCTGCTATTCGTTTTACATCTTCTTCTAATGTGTTTTTGTTTCCAAATATTCTGGATATTACTCCTTTGATTGAAGGTGATTCTTTGTTCAGGATTTTTTGCAGGCATTCTATCATTTGGCTTGCATTTACGAATCTGTCTTCTGGGTCGTTTTGGAGTGCAACGTCTATTATTTGGTCTATTGCTTTGGGGACTGAAGGGTTTACTTGTGATGCCGGCCTGCATTTTCCCTGGTGTGTTTTTCCTGTGAATAATTCGTACATCAGGTTTCCTATTGCGTATAGGTCTGTTCTTGGTCCTATTAGTTCTATTTTTCCTGCGATTTGTTCCGGTGATTTGTAGCCTTCTGTTCCTCCTTGTGCTGAGAGTCTTTCCTGTACTCCCATGCTTGCGGAGAATGATAATTCCAGTGCGCGTTTTTCTGGAATTGCCTGCATTTTTGTTGCTAGATTGAAGTCTGTGAGTATTGGCGTGCCGTCTTCCGCTATGAGTATGTTTTTTGGTTTTATGTCTTTGTGCACTATTCCTCTGGAATGTGCGTGGTATACTCCTTTGAGCAGTTCTGTTATTAATTGTAGAACTGATTCATAGTTTATATCTGTCAGATTGTTTAATCCTTTATCGTAGAGAAGTGGCATTTTTTGTTCGATTGCATTTCTGAGCGTGTTCGGCATGAAATCGACGATTATGAATGGGTTTTCTGTTTGTAGTCCAGCATAGTGTAGTTTGAGGATGTTCGGGTGGTTTAAGGAGTCAAGTATTTCTGCTTCTGCTTTTGCTACTTGTTTTGATAAGCATTCATTGATTCCGAATTCTGGTGCAGCCCTGTATACTTTGAGTGCTTTTGGTGTTTTTAATTCAGGGCATCGTATTTTGTATACTATTGAGAATGCTCCTTCACCGCATTGTTCTTCTACCAAATAGCCGTTCACTTTCTTTCCTATGTAGTCTTCTGGTTTGAATGTGCTCATGTTTCAGCTTCCTAAATTATTCATTTATAAGCTTTTCCATAGGTAATTACTCCAAAGTAATAACAGAATTGACAACGTACAATACATACATCATTCTTTAATACCATTTTTTTATTTTTGTTTTTTGATAGAAATGACTGATAAAGCGTGGCTTGATAAGTTGGCAAAGAGCAAGGAGGGCCAGTATATTCCTGCGCCTGATGTTGCAAGGGATGTTTTTCAGATTATGAATCCTTCTAGTGCTGATTCACAGGTTGCTTTGTATGTTGCTTTGATGGGCAAGAGCAAGCCTATGTGCGGTTGTGACACCGTAAGGAAACTGATTGAGATGGATGTTTGTTTGAAGGATAATTCTCTCGGTTTCAAGAATGGTTTTATCAAAGCTCATAATCGCAATGTCGAGATTTACAGTATGGCAGTCTGTAAATCTTTGGGTTATGGCAATTTTAAGTCAGAGCGTATTGCGCTTGCCGGCGAGTTTCATGATATCGGCAAGATTGCTGTGCCTGATAATATTCTGAACAAGCCTGAGCTTTTGACTGATGATGAGCGTCGTTTGCATATCCGCCCTCATCCTGATACTGGCGCTTATATGCTTGGTTTGATGGGCAGGTTATTTGGTGTTGATTTTGAGGATGTTATTCCTAATGTCCGCTATCATCATGAATGGCGTTCAGGCAATGGTTATCCTTATGGTTTGCGCGATAGCGATATTCCTTTGGGCGCGCAGATTATTTCTGTTTGTGATGTTTTTGATGCTTTGACGAGCAAGAGGCCGTATAAGGAGCCTGTCGAATCTAAAGAAGCTTTGGAGATTATGACTCAAGAAACAGGTCATTTTGATCCTGATCTTTTGGAGCACGCTAAGAAATCTTTGCTCAGGGCTTTCTCCGAGATTTATCAGAACTAGCTCGTTCCATGAATGATTCCAGTTTTCTGCTTCGCAGAGGGTGCTGTAGCGTTCGTATTGTTTTTGCCTGTATTTGTCTTATTCTTTCTCTTGATAAGCCGTATGTTTCTGCCACTTCATCAAGTGTCCAGGACTTTCCTTCCAGGCCGTATCGCAGCATTATTACTGTTCTTTCCCGCTCGTTGAGGGTTTTTAGGGTTTCATATATTCTCTCCCGCAGATGTTCTTTTTGGGCGTTATCGAGGGGGTTTGTTGTTTTTTTATCTTCCAGATATTCTATGAGCGCGGTTTCTGTTTCCTGGTCCACTGCATCGTAGGACATCATGTAATTTTTTTTGGTTTTTTCAAGAAAAATTATTTCTTCAATTGGAATTCCAGTTTCTTTTGAGATATGTTCATTTCTCATTTTTCCGTTTTTGAAGTTTTTTTTGAGTTTATCGATTTTTCCGATTTGTTCAGTGATATGTATCGGGAGTCTTATTGGTTTTACAGTGTTGTATAGGGCTCTTAATATTGCCTGTCTTACCCACCAGGTTGCGTATGTGGAGAATTTGAATCCTTTTTCATATTGATATTTGTCGACTGCAGTCATTAGTCCTATGCATCCTTCCTGCACCAAATCGCCGAATTGCAGTCCTCTGTTCAGAAATTTTCTTGCAATACTCATAACAAGTCTTAAATTTTTGTCTATAAATTGGCCATATGCATTTTTATACAATTCGTTTAAGAAATATATTCTTTTTATTGTACCGCCATACTCTTTTAGATTTTTTTCTGGTTCAGCATTTTTCAATGAAGTGATCAAGTCATTGATGAATTTATGCGAGTAATTGAATTCATTGATTAGTTTTTGTTTGTGTATTAGTCTTGCATAGAATCCGTTTTTTGCGTGATAAGTATTTGAATCTGAATAGAATTTCTGGAGTTGCTCATTAATTTTTGTCGTTGTTTCAAGACAGGTTCCAAGACGGGTTTTTATTTTTTCATCAAGTTCTCTGTTTTCCCTGTCGCGGTTTATTATTTGTGTTCTTGCTGAGCTCTCTCGGTTTTCATATGCCTGCCGGAGTTGTTCATCGATGCATCCTGCATAACTTGGCAGTAAGCATAAGCATGAAAAAATCTGTTTTTTGCATGATTTTATTTGTTTTGCATACCAGATTTCTTCTTCATGGGTTAAAAGTTTTTTACCTATTGGATTTAGAAAAACTTCAAGTGAGTAATCGTCCTTGCCAGTATCTGGCATTTGTCTGCGCATCAGTGTTTTGCGCATATACCCCTGTTAAAAAGATTTGTGTAGTGGAGTTGAAATATTCAGATAATTATTGCTTATAAACATTTTTTCTGTGGCCTATTTTCAGAATGTGTATTTTTTCATTATCAATTTCAAGTATTACCCTGTAATCGCCAATCCTGAATTTGTATGCAGGTTCATCAACAAGTTTTGTGACGAATGCTTCGGGCCTTATTTTTATTCTTTCCAAAGCGTTTATTATTCTTTCTTGGACATTTTTTTCGAGTTTTTGCAGTTGCTTGAATACTGTTTCTGAGAGTATTATCTCGTACATTTATAATCCCAACTCTTTTTTTGCTTGAGAAAGTGTTTTGTGTTTTCCTGCTTTTATTTCCGCTCTGGATTTTTCTATTTCCCTCTTTGTTTCATTGCTAAGTTCCATCGAATCTTCCATCAGGTCCCTGATGACTTCTTCGTATGTTTCTCTGTCGAAAAGCTTTTTCTTGTTCAAATCTTCTTGCAGCTCTTCACTTATCTGAATCGTAGTTGCCATAGCGAACTATAGATTGATATAGTATATAAAGTTTTGTTTAATCCAGTCCCCAGTCGTCTCCTGTTGCTTCTGATTGTGCTGGCACGTGGGCGTGTACTCTGATTTCTTCTCCAGGGTGCGGTTCGTGTACTGGTGTTTCCAGGTGGCTTCTGTCTCGTTTCGGAGTCATTATTTTGCCTTCCTGAGTAATGTACTGGACTTCAAGGAACATCTTTATTTCTGCTTCTACTGCTCTTAACAGATTTTCATCTATTTGTGTGACAAGCGTTATTGCATCTCCTTCTTTTCCTGCTCTTCCGGTTCTTCCTATTCTATGTATGTAGTCTTTCGGGTTGCGCGGTATGTCATAGTTTATGACGTGGGTAACTCCCTCTATGTGGAGACCTCTTGCTGCAACGTCCGTGGCTACCAGTATTTCATATTTTCCGGAATTGAAGTCTTGGATGACTCTGTTTCTTTTGTTCTGGCTTAGTCCTGAGTGGATGCTTGTTGTTTTGAAGCGTTTTTTCCACAATATCCTGCCGAGTTTTTCTGCCCAGTCTTTTGTGTTGCAGAATATCATTACTTTTGTGACTTCTTTGTTGTGGAGTATTTTCTCCAGCAAGTCAAGTTTTTGTTTTCTGTCCACACCGTAGACTCTTTGCCTTATTTTTTTGACGCATATTTCGTCCTGTTGGAGCATTAATGTTTCTGGTTTTCTCATGTAACGATCCAGTATTCTTACGATTTGTTCTGGCATTGTTGCTGAGAACAGCATTGTTTGCCTGTTTTTTGGCGTTCCTCGTAAGATTTTTTCTACATCATCTATGAATCCCATGTCGAGCATTCTGTCTGCTTCGTCAAGGACTACGAATCTGACGTTTGAGAGGTCTATTGTCCTTCTTGCTATGTGGTCCAGTATTCTTCCTGGTGTTGCGACTGCTATTTGTGCTCCTCTGTCTAGTTCGTCTATTTGCGGGTTTATGCTTACGCCTCCGTAAAGCAGGACTGTTTTGACAGTGGGAGCTAATTTGCGTGCTTCTTTGTCTGTTTGCTGTGCCAGCTCTCTTGTTGGAGCTAGTATGACTGCCTGTAATTTGCGTTCAGGCGATAAATTTTGCAGTATCGGCAGCAAGAATGCGAATGTTTTTCCGCTTCCTGTTTTGCTTCTTACTGCTAAATCTTTTCCTTCTAGAAGTATTGGTATTGATTTTTCCTGTACTTCTGTTGGTATTTCTAGCTTTAGTTTTTGCAAAGCTGTTAATAGCTCTGGCTTTAATTTTAATTCATTAAATTTCATTTTATTTTCTCCGAACTTTTGGTTCCGCAGATGAAAGATAGTACCAGCGAAACCGGTTCAGTTAAGAACGAGTTTCTACCATGGCAGGTCTTAGCCTGCCCTACCTTTCTATCTGTTTTAGTATTAGATTTGGTTTGTGGTATATAAGGTTTGCTATTTGGTATTATCTACAATATGGAAAATATATATCACAGTGTCACTACAAAGTAACAAAAAGAGAAAGGTTTTTATATATGTCTTAATGTATGGATTGATACTTATGCGCGGTAAAAATGAGATTCAAGAAATTGTTATTGGATTTATTGGTATCAGCCGGTATGGCTGCAGGAGTTCTTGGGCTTATTGATTACGCCCAGAGAAACCCGCAATATTATTCGACAATTGCTGGGACTTATAAGTCTCTGCCGACTTTTTCAGATGCTGAAATAGATAAGCGCATATCAGAACTGGAAAGTTCGTTAAAGGCTATGGAGAGGCATATAGCTCCTGATTCAGAATTAGAAAAACTTTCCAGTATTAAATCAAATTTTGAGGGTGAGGGCAGAAAATTGTGCTTGAATCCTGATTATTCTTTCAGACCTGCAGAAATCAAAAGGCATGTTTTTTCAGATAAGAAGAAGGATGAGGCTTTTTTTGATGTAGTTATAGGCATGTACGAGGTGTCATATAAGCTCGTTGCTGATTTTGAGGATCTTGCCGATATTGGCATAAAGCTTTCAACTCCAGATTTGGAAGATTTGATGAACAGGGAAAATTTGAGAAAGTCTCACAGCACCAGTATCAAATCTAGTTTTAATGTTGATTCTCCTGAGAGTTTAGCCAGGCTTGCATCTGCTGTTTCATCCCAGGAAATTCATTTGTCCGATGAGGAGGTTTATTTTTTTGACGGAATGGTATACTTTGCAGCTTTGAAGAGCTTGCAGAAGGAATTTCCTGAAATGCTTGTAAATGATGACGGAAAAAAAGCAGTCGGTTTTCTGGATGGGATTCTTAAGAGGATTTTGAAAGATTATCCCGATGGAGGGCCTGAAGTAGTTTTTTATGGGACTGCCGAGGAATTTAAGAATAATTTGAAAAAGGAGCAGAATGCCACTGCCTGCTATAATTCTATTGAAAATAAAATCACTTCATATCCAAAGGAATTTCGAAAAATGATTGATGCGCTTGCGCACGAGTACGGACACGCTGTATCCAGAATTTCAGCAAGAAAGATTGAGGGTAAAGTTGACCCGTACATAGAAGTTTTAAATGGGTTCAAGTATGCCGTTCAAAGAAAAAGGGATTTGATATCTTATCTTCAATTCATGAAAAGTGTTCCATCGGATGAAAGAACTTTCCGTTCTAAACTTTTTATGGAAAATTTTGATAAATTGAAGGATGATGAACTCCAGCTCAATCTCCAGCTCATATCATATAGACTAGACAGCACAATGGAATTATTTGACGATAGGAAAACTCCAGTGGATGAGGCTTCTGCCTATTTGTTCAGGGATATTGTTTTTAACGAAATTGCGCATGATAATCCCCGTCTTGGAGAGCTTCTTATAAATTTGAGTGAGATGGAAAATAAAATGAGGTCCAGTGATGCACATTATAAAGGCGTATTGCTGGCTGATAAGCTTAAAAAGAAGCATAATGGAAACGCTCTGGCCGCATACCGCAAGCTTATTGCAGCGCCTGATAGTTTTGAGTCTCTTGTAGATGGAAAAAGTGTTCTTGATAATTTGACTGAAAATATTAATTTGAATTTCGTTGTTTCCGATAAGTTAGAAGCCGCTATGAAAAATATTGAAGATTATTTCTCAAATTGGGGTTTTGTTGCGAGTAAAGTTCGTCGTCAAGAAGTGCTTTCTGCCGAGGACAAATCCTTGATAGAGAAAAGGAAGCAGGCGTTTATTGAAAACCAGAAAACTTTGTCAAGCCTTTACCAGAAATATCTGGATTATTTGAAGCAGAACTAATTCTTTTTGAACAAAACTCTTATAAACTTCCTTCCCGTTTCTATCGTCAAGAGAGGTGTCTTTATGCCGCGTATGCTAACATCTAAGGTTGGTAATCTTGACAAGTTGATTCACTGGATGGACCACATTAGGAAAGCAAGCAAGAAATTCCTGATTGTCTGCCAGCACAAGAAGGACCGTGATGTTATGCGTTCCTTGAAGTGCAAGAATGTTGTTTATCCTCTTGAGCCTAATGAGGATTTTGTTGATATGATTGTCTCAGCTGAGAAGCCCGTAATCCTTTTATTCGATGGCGACAGGAATAGCAATTCCAAATGTGAGAAATTAAGGGGCTTGCTCCAGCAGCGCGGCGTTAAGGTCAACACTGGTTTCAGGAAAATTATTTTCACGCAGTCCTGCAGGTCTTTTTCAGGCTTGTTGAGGCACGTTCACAGTGTTGCCGGGAGCGAGAGAGTGCATTCCGGTCTGCCTGTGTAAAGATTTAAGAAGCACTGCAGGTAAGATGGTTGTATGGACCCTAACTTGTTAGTCTCTTATGACTCTAAGGCTGGTTATTTTTCCGGCAAGAGTGAAATCCATAATCTTCTTGTGAAGTTTGGCGACCAGAAGGAGGAGATGGAGTTGATGGTTCCCGGCATTATTGGTGTAAAAACAAAATTGAATGCCCGTGACTTAATTGAGGATTTGAAAGAAATGCATGCTACTGATCCTACTTCGGTCAGCTTTACTTTGAAGTGGGTTCCTGCTGATTATTGGTGTTCTGCTGATGTTAATTCAATCGTTAATATTGTTAAAGAGGAAATTAAGGAAATGTTTTTGGCTGATGATGTTTACTCTATTGAAGTTATTATGCACAAAAGCAACCTTGACCAAGAAAAGTTAATTCAGGCTATTGCTCCCTGGTTGAAGGGAAAGATTAATTCCGACCACCCTCAGAAAATTTTGAGAATTGAATTATTTGACAATCGTGCTTCTGTTACTTTGTTGTTGCCGAAGAATATTTTTAATATTGCTTAATTCATGCCTACTGCTATCCCGCCTCCTTTGCTTTTGGCTGTTCTAAGCCTGTTCAGTGCTGTTTTGTGTGTTCTTCCGGCTGTTTCTTCCAGCTTTAGTTCTAAATCATCTATTTGCACGTAGCCTATGCTTACTCTTATTTTTTCTTTTTCCAGTTTTTTCCATGTTTCTGGAGGTTCGTCTATCGCCTGGCATAGTTTTGTGTAGATGTTTTTTCCTGCATTTTCGCGTATTTCAGTTATGAGTTTTGTGAGGTCTTGTGTTGTTTTTTGTCCTGTGTATCCCAGCATGATTATGAACTGGTCTCCTTCTGTGAAACTGTTTTGTTGTGCTGGTTTTTTTATTTTTGAATTTTCAAGTACTTTTCCCGCTATTCTTTTTATTTCTCCTAGAACCAGATTTCCTATTTCTTCTCCGTATTTTTTGTTGATTCCAGTCATTGAGTCTACGTCAAGAATTGCGTATGTTAGTGCTGGTTTTTCTTTGTAGGATTCTTGTCTGAGATAACTTGTGAGGTTGCCTAAGTCATTATTTCTTGTTCCACCCATTACCGTACATACCATCAGTATGCTTTAGATTTTTGGAGTTTTAATTTGTATTGTACTTATTGTTTGTATTGCCGTATTGTTGTTTTAAAAAAGAGTGTTTTTATGATGCTTGCATTCTTCTCATTTGTTCTTCCCAGTATTTGTTTAGTGATTCCATTTTTTCTATTGTGTAAACTGGAGTTATTGGTATGTTTGTTTTGACTATTTTTGCCATTGTTTCTGCTCCCGGACCTATTACTTGCACTTCTCCTATGCTGTCTTCCACTGATTTGACTGCTCTTTTGAATTGTACTGTTTTGTATATTTGTTGGCTGATTCTGTTTATGGTGTCTTCAACGCTTCCAGTGAATGGTTTTCCGTCAAGGTTTGATATTACTGTTTTGTCTGATGGTATGAGCAGGTCCGAATGTTTCATCAGGAATTCTCTTAATTCGTATCCTTCTTGTTCGAAAAGGGGCGTATGGAATGCTGCTGCTGCTCCTTCTGTGCGTATTATTTTTCTTATGTGGCCTTGCGCTCTTAATTCCTCGCATGCCACGTCTAAGGGAGTTTTGTATCCGCCTAATGATATGTTTCCGTCGCTTTTTATCATTGACAGATAGACTTCTTTGCCAGTTATGTTTTTGCTTATGTCTGATTCATTGCCGCCTATTGCGCTGACGAGTTCTCCTTTGTTTTCTCTTGCCATTAGTTCGCTTCTTGTCTTTATGAGTTTTAGTCCGTCAACAAATGAGAATCTTTTTGCTGCCAGTAAAGCCAGTATTTCTCCTAGTGAGAATCCTAAATAGTATGTTTTTCTCAGGTCTTTGTTTTCTTCGTATTCAGGGCAGTGCCAGATTTCGTTTTTTTCAAACAACAACCCTTCTGTTCTTAAGATGAGTGCTGCGATGTTGACGTACACCATTGCTTGTTGGTTTCTGGTGTTTGTTTGTTCTTCTTTTGTTCCTTCCCTGCATAGTTTTTCCACATTTATTCCTGTGATTTCTTTTGCTGTT
>JBFYLW010000065.1:0-63523 GCA_041305185.1 Nanobdellota archaeon | reverse complement strand
CTGCTCCAAATGCGAACATTATTGCGAATCCTGTTGGGCTTTCTTTTGGGAATTGTTTGAGCCAGAGTCCTCCGAGAACCAAAGATATCATTCCGAATGTTGATATGAGCCTGTATCTTTTGCTGTTGAATTCTCCGAAGTTTTTTGTCGGAATCATGTCTGCCAGCATTGTTGCGTATGCTGGTTCTGTTATTGTTTCTCCGAGTTTTACGAGCAGGTAGAAGATTATTATCATCAGTATTGGTTTTTCGAATATGAATGGCGCGAGGAGTATTGGTATCCAGAATAGTCTGCCGAGCAGTGCGAAGAATATGTAGACTTTTTTTCTTGCGTAGTGTTGTACTAGTTCTGAGCCTGGTATTTGTGTCAGAAGGCTTGCCAGCCAGGGCATCGCTCCGAGCAGTCCTATTACGACGTTTGATGCTCCTAGGGCGAGTGCGAATGCTACCAGATAGACTGATGTTAGTCCGTCGAATGCTGCCCAGAATGCCGCGTTTGTTAGTAGTATTTTTTGGTTGCTCATATCGTGAACACCGTTCCTGCTGGCCCGGGATTGCAGATTAATGTTTTTCCTTTTTTGTCTTTGGTGTTAAAGTTTTCGTGTAGGTGTCCGGATAGTGCGAGTATTGGTTTGTACTTTTTTATGAATTCCAGGTAGCTTTCACATCCTACGTGTCCTGCCCAGCTGAGTCTGTCCAGTTTTGTTTTTCTGGGCGGTGCATGTGTTAACAGTATTAGTTTGCCTTTGAGTTTTTTCTTGTTTTTTCTGATGAGTTTGTCGAAATCTTTGTCTCTTGCTGATTTTCCGCTGGTGTAGAATCCTCCGCCGCCATGCGCTATTATTGTGTATCCGTTGAGCGGTATTACTTTGTTGTGTGCGTATATCAGGTTGCGGTGTCTTTGGCAGATTTTTTTTACTATGGATTCATTTTCATGGTTTCCATGTATGATGTAGACTGGTTTTTTTAGCTCGTTTAGTTTTCGCAGTACTTGTTCTATGTATTGTTCGAAGTAGGTGAAGTCTCCCAGGCAGAATATGAGTTCTGGCTTGAACTTTTTGACTTTTGCTTTTATTCTTTCATATGCTATTATGTTGGAGTGCAAATCTGTGAAGGCGAGTATTTTCATGAAAGCAGCCTCCGGATTGCGTGATATCGTGAGGGCGAGAGAAGAGTCATAAACATCCTTGTCGAAGACAAGGATTTATCAAATTGCTTCTGGAGCCTGAACGAAGAACGCCTTTTGATCAAACCAACGTCGAACGAAGTTCGACGGGGTCTCAAAGAGCTTTGCTCTTTGAAACTTTCCAAAAGTTTGGAGTGCAAATCTGTGAAGGCGAGTATTTTCATGAGAAGTTGTCAGATGGTTTTGTTTTTAAGCTTTGTGAGTTTATCTGGGGAATGCTATTGTTATAATTTTTCTGTAGACTTCAAAATTTCCTAGTACGTATGTTTCTACTATCATTCCTATTGCTAGTACTCCGATTGCTATTAATAGCAATAATAGGTTGTATTTGAGTATTGTTTTCATATTTTCTGAGGCTAGCGTTTTTTGTTTGACTATTCCATCTGATAGCGAGCTTCCTGAGATTGCGGATAGCATGTAGCTTAGTCCTTCGAGTAGTGTGTGTGGGAACACGCTTAGTATTACCAGGATGAATAGTATTATCGGGTTGAGGGATGATTGTACTGCTGCTGTTTTTGCGAGGTTGCCGAAGACTGTTCCCCATACGCTTGCATTCCAGGCTACGAAGATTATTCCTCCGTTTCCTGCTATTAGTGAGAGTATGAATGCCATGGCTAATACTTGTAAGTTCCATGTGAATAAGTCCCAGAATAATGGCATGCTGAATGTTATTGCTTGTCCTGTTACGACTGCGAGTTGTGTTTTGAACAGGTGTCCTACTGCTAGCGAGGGCAGCATTATTGAGAAGAATGCGAATGTGAAGAATATTCCGAAGAAGATTGATGCGTAAACTTTTGTGTGTGGTATTGCGTCTTTTATGAATTGTTTGAATGTTGGCTTGCGCTGGTTTGTGATTTCCTCGCTGTTCGTCAGTTTTGCCAGTGAGGGCAGAAGGAACAAACAGGTTATTCCCAGTGCTATTAGTGCTGGGTCTTTTGGAAATATCATTATTGCTATGAACAGTCCTATTATTGTGTAGCCTATTCCTAGCAGTAATCCGTACCATGGATGTTTGTGGAGGAATTCTGAACTGTATAGTTCTTCTAGTACCATATGCTTGTTTTAAGAAGGGTTCTTTTTAAAAACACGTTATGACGGAAGAGTGACTACCGCAGTTTGTAGTGTTTTGCAATCATCTTCGCGCACTGCTTGGGAGAAACGTGCGTGTTGTCTATTTCAAAATTTTTGACGTTTGGCACGCTGGAGTGGACGTCGTGTTTTTTGCAGAATGCGTTTAGTCCTTTTATTGTGCGTAGTTTTCTGTATGCTTTTCTTGATGGGTGTTTTACTCTTTTTTTGAGTATGTGGTGGTCGCAGTGCAGTTTGACGAAGTATGTCTGCGCATGGTACTTTTTCATGAGTCTTATCACTCTTGGTATCATTGATTCTTTTTTTGTGTACACTACTGTGATGATTAGTCCTTTGACTTTGTTTTTTGCAGCAATTTCCAGGAGTTGTAATCTCCAGCGTTTGACTATGCTCCAGAAATCCGGATGCTCAATTGGAAGAATTGATCTTACTGGTTCAAATGTCAGATGGTTGTGGAAATTGTTGTAGCCTGTTATTTTGGCTAGTTCTTTCGCGATTGTCAGCTTGCCTACTCCTGGCGGTCCGTATAGGACTACGAGTTTCATGTGTGTTAAGAATTATTTTTTATTTATAAACTATCTCATCGCGTAATAGTCTTCCAATACTATGTGTCCTACTTGGTCTAAATCTTTTACCATGCTGAATCTGCCTTCTCCTATTCGGACTATTTGTTTTGCCAGTTTTGCTCCTGCTTCGTCTAATTGTACTCCTATCAAAGAAACTGTTATTCCTGCTCCTCTTGCCGCGCTTATTGCTTGTAGTGTTTCTTTTTCTGGTTCAATGCCTACTGTTGGCAGTGCGTCTGTGAGTATTATCAAATGTTTTGTTTCGTCTGTTGCTGGAAACATTTCGACGCTTTTTGCTATCATGGCTGCGAAGTCTGTTTGCCTGCTGGCTTTTATGCGTGATATTTCGTTTAGTATTGTTGTAAAGTCTCTTGTTGGTGGTATTGCTGATTTGATTTCGCTTCCAAATACTACTACTCCCACGTCATCTTTGTCTTCTATTGCTCTGTATGCGAGTGCTATTCCTGCTCTTTTGCAAGTATCAAGTTTTCTGCCTTTCATGCTTGCTGATGCGTCCAAAGCGAATATCAAAGATATTTTTCCTCTGCCTTCTCTTTGCGAGGTCATTAGGTCTTCTCCGTGAAGTTTGGCGTGTTGTCTTCTTATTGCCATGTGAACTGACCTTTTCATGTTCAAATCCTTGTACCTGTCTCCGTGTTTGTATTTTCTTGTTTCTGTTTTTTCTCCGTAATGTGCTGTTTTTTTGTTTACTTTTTCGCCTATTTTGTCTTTTGTTATGAAATTGTCGAGTTCTTTTACTAGAACTATTGCTCCGAGTTCTGCTCCTTTGCTCGTTATGAGTCCTTCTCTGTCTACAAGGTCTTCTTCTTTTAGTTTCTCAACGTTTTGGTACAAAGCTTTCTGTAGTTCTTTTCTGAATTCTGGTATTTTCAGGTTTTTCTCGATGTAATTGGGGTCATACCCTGTTAATAATCTTATGAGTTTGTCTCCGAGTAATTGTTTTGTTATTGAGAAGTTTTGGACCATTTGCGCAAACAGCAGGCTGGGCGTGAATGCTCCTATGCTTCTGTTTGTTGCTTCGTGTATTAGTTCTGCGTGTTCTATTGTGTTTTTGTCTGACTGTAGAACTGAATTCATTAGTTTGTCTTCTACGTATTGTTTGTGTAGTTTTCCTTCGGCGGATTCTCCTTTAGAAATGTCTTCTACTTCTTGCTCGATGTCAAAGACCACCACCACCGGTTAACTCGGGGTGTTGGCCTGAGAATGCGTCAAATTGTTCTTGTATGAATTCTTCGTTTGTTTGCATGTATTTGACGCTTGGTTTTAGTTCGATTCTGTGCGCGAGTACTGAGATTATTGCTTCTGTTATGTCTTCTGCTGTTACTGTTTTTCTTTTTGCCAGGAATGCGTTTGCTTGTGCTCGCTCGTATATTCCTATTGATGCTCTGACGCTTGGTTTTCTCAGTATGTTTTTGTGTTCGCGGAGCATTCTTACGAATAGTATTGCGAGAGCGAGTAAATCTTCTTCGAAGGTGACTGTTAATTTCTGTCCTTTGTCCAGTACTATTCTTTTTTCTATGTCCAGGCTTTCTGGGTATCCCATGTGGACTATGTCAAATCTGTCCATGAAGACGTCTGATAGTTTTTCTGTTGCTGCTGTTTCTTCTGGGTTCATTGTGCCGATGAAGATGAAGTTTGCTGGTAGTTCAACTGTATACGCGCCTAATGTTGCTTTTCCTTCTTCAAGAACTTGTAATAGTGCGTTTTGTAGTTTTTCAGGGCACCTGTTTACTTCGTCAAAGAATAGTATTCCATAATTTGCTTTGAATATCTTGCCTGGAGTGAATGCTTGTATGCTTGTTGGTCCGAACTGTAGTGCTTTGACTGGGTCTATGTCTCCTAACAAATCTTCGACTGTTAAATCCGGGCTGCCTTGTACTCGTACAAATCTTTCTTCTCCTGTTACTTTTGCTGTTTTTTGTTTTTTTAGTTTGCATTCCGGGCATAGTGGTTGTTTTGGGTCGCAGTGGTATTGGCATTCGTTCAGGGTTAATTGTGGTAGTAGTTTAGCTATGTTCTTTGCCAGTGTTGTTTTGCCTATGCCTGGCGGTCCAAGTATTATCAGGTGCCTGTCCATTAGCAGGGCGCTTTTTAGCTGGTGTTTTGTTCTTTCCTGTCCCAGAATGTCTGTGAATGGGTCTGTTTGCAGGAATACTTTTTGGAAGTGTTCACTCATAGCCTTTATTTTTAGTAAACGTTGGTTTAAATACTTAACGTTTGTATCTTTTCATTGCTCTTTTTATGACTGGTTTTGCGTGTTTTCGAACTTTTCCCATTTCTCTTTTTAGTTCCTGTTTCGCGAAGGTTTTTATTCTTTCTTTTTCTGCTTTTATTTCAGTCATTAGTGCAGAGTAGAGTCTTTTTGCTTCTTTTTTGTCTATTATTCCCGCGCTTACCAGCATTTTTAGTTCTTTTAGTAGTTTTTCTTTTGCTTTTCCGGCTATTCTTGCTCCAAGGCTGACTGCTTTTCTTATTCGTTTTGCCATTTTTCACCTCTCGTGATTGTCGTATTTTGGATTTCCTTCTCTGGATATGGAAATGAATAATGATATGATGAACACGCTTGCTGCTGTCAGGCATGCAATGCTTATCATGCTGTACGTTCCTACTTTTGGTCCTACTTCTGTGAGCATTGCTCCTGAGAGTATGAGTGCTGCTGAGAGCATCGAATAGCTTAGCCTGTTGCTTGAGAGGTTGATGTCTTTTCCTAGATGCCTGAATTTTGTGTCGTCAAGGTGAAAGTCTATTCTTCCTCTTTTGACTGCTTCGAGTGCGTCTATTGTTCTTCCTGGAAGTTCTGCTATTGCTTGTGCAAATTGTTTTGAGCTTTGTGCGAACTTTTCGATTATTTTTTTTGGTGATTTCTGTTTTTTCAGCAATTGTGCTATTTTTGGTCTTGAGTAATCTACAAAGTTGAATCTGGGGTCTAGTTTTCTTGCTGTTGATTCTGCTGTCATCATTCCTTTTCCCAGCAGTACGATGTCTTTTGGTAGTTGTATGTGGTTTTTGTAGCAGAGTGTGAACAATTGATGCATGAGGTGTGTGACTCTTCTTTGTTCTGGATTGTTTTCCCACCATTTTCTGTATAAGTCTTGTACTTGTGTTGTGAAGTCTTCAAGTTTTGTTTTGCTTGATGGTCTTCCATACGTCAGGAGTACTTCTGATATTTGTTCAGGGTCTTTGTTGAGTATTGCTAAATACAATTTGAGTCCTAGCTCGGTTGTTGTTTTGTCTATGTGTCCTACTATGCCGAAGTCCAGCAGTCCTATTTTGCCGTTTTTGAGTAGCAGGACATTTCCTGGGTGGAGGTCTGCGTGGAATGTTCCTGTGTTGAACATCTGGTCGAGGAAGGCGTCAATTATTTTTTTTGCGATTTGTGGTTTGTCTGTTTTGCTTGTTTCTGATAGTTTTTTGCCTTCCAGGTATTCCATTGTCAATACTTTTTCTGTTGTTTGTGACCAGTATACTTGAGGTATGACTACTGTTCTGGATGCTTTTCTCATGTTGTCTATGTTTCCTGCTTCTACTGTGAAATCGAGTTCTTTTCTGGTGTATTGTTCGAACTCATCTACTATTATTGGTATGTTGATTCCGTTGTGGAGGTGTTTTTGGAGTTTTTGTGCTATGTAGCGTATGATGTCTATGTCTGCTGAGAATTTTTTTGCTATGTCTGGTCTTTGTACTTTTATCGCGACTGCTTTTCCTGTTTTCAGTCTTGCTTTGTGTACTTGTGCTACGCTCGCGCTTCCTAGTGGCTTTGCGTCTATGTGGCTGTATATGTCTTTGACTGGTTTGTTGAATTCTTTTATTATTACTTGTTCGACTGTGCTTAGTTTTTCTGGCGGGACTTCGTCAAGCAGTTTTGAGAATTCTTCACAATATTCCTGCGGAACTAAATCAGGTCTTATGCTGAGCAGTTGTCCGAGTTTTATGTATGCTCCTCCTAATTCTTCCATTGCCATTCTTAGTCTTCTTGGCAGGTCAGATGGGAGTTCTTCTTCTCCTCGGTTGAAGAATGGCAGTTGCCAGGTGAACCCGTACCTGCTGAGTATGCTGCCTAGTCCGTGTTTTGCTAATACTTTGATTACTTCTCCTACTCTTTCTATATTGCCGCTTTTCATCTCTTTTTCCGATTTATTCGTTTCTTAGTATATATAAATTATGTTGCTCTCGAAAGCTAACTATTATTATAGTATCGAAGGCTTTTTAAATAAGTGTTTTAGTCTGCTGGTAAATGTACGAATTAATCGTTTCTGAAAAACCTGATGCCGCCAAGCGTATTGCAGAGGCTTTGGCTGATGGGTCTCCATCAAAAAAGGACATTAAGGGTATTCCTTATTATGAGCTTAAGCATGGTAAGAAGGATATTGTTGTTGGCTGTGCTGTTGGTCACTTGTTTGGTTTGGCTGAGAAGACTAAGTCCAAGGGTTTTGCTTATCCTGTTTTTGATATTGAGTGGGTGCCTACGTGTACGATTAACAAGAATTCTGCTTTTACTAAGAAGTATTTGGATGCTTTGAAAAAGCTTGCTAAGGGTGCTTCAAGTGTTTCTGTGGCAACTGACTACGATGTTGAGGGCGAAGTTATTGGATTGAATATTGTTCGTTTTGTTTGTAATAAGAATGATGCTCATCGTTTGAAGTTTTCGACTTTGACTAAGGAGGATCTTGTTGAGGCTTATGAGAAGGCTTCTGCTCATCTGGATTGGGGTCAGGCAGAGGCTGGTGAGACTCGTCACTTTTTGGATTTTTATTATGGTATTAATTTGTCAAGGGCGTTGACGAGCGCGATTAAGAATGCTGGTATGTTCAAGATTTTGAGCACTGGTCGTGTTCAGGGTCCTGCTTTGAAGATTCTTGCTGACAGGGAGCGTGAGATTCTTGCTTTCAAGCCTGTGCCTTATTGGATGATTGAGCTTCAGGCTAAGGCTAAGAGTGAGTCTCTTGTTGCTTGGCATGAGGCTGATAAGTTCTGGGAAAAGGATAAGGCTGTTGCCGTGATGGGCAAGGTGCAGGATAAGAAGAAGGGTAAGGTTGCTCAGGTTAAGAAAGGGCAATTCCATCAGAATCCTCCTGTTCCTTTTGATCTTACGAGTTTGCAGACAGAGGCGTATCGTTGTTTTGGTCTTAATCCGAGTGTTACTTTGTCTATTGCTCAGGAATTGTATACTAATGGTTGGATTTCTTATCCGCGTACTAGTTCGCAGGAATTGCCTCCTAGTATTGGTTTTCAGAAGATTTTGAAGGGTTTGGCCAGGCATCCTGAATTTGCAGAGCTTGCTAATTTGTTGTTGAAGAAGGATAAGTTGGTTCCGAATAATGGCAAGAAGACTGATCCTGCTCACCCGGCTATTTTTCCTACTGGTATTTTGCCGAAGAGTTTGGAAAACAGGCAGGCTAAGGTTTATGATTTGGTTGTGAAGCGCTTCTTTTCTGTTTTTGGCACTCCTGCTATTCGTGAGACTGTTATTGCAAGGATTGATGTTAATACGGAAATTTTTGTTGCAAAGGGCACTCGCACTGTTGAGAAGAACTGGCATATTTTCTATGCTCCTTATGTGAAGCTTGAGGAAGAGGAATTGCCTAAGATGGAGGAGGGCGATGAGATTTCTGTCAAGAAGTTTGTTTTGCATGATGAGCAAACCCAGCCTCCTAAGAGGTACACGCCTGCAAGCTTGATTCGCGAGCTTGAGAAGAGGAACTTAGGCACAAAGGCTACTCGTGCTGAGATTGTGGAGACTTTGAAGAGGCGTAATTATGTTACTGGTGAGTCTTTTACTGTTACTCAGCTGGGTATGGAGATTATTATTATTCTTGAGAAGCACTCGCCTGCTATTTTGGATGAGGAGCTTACCAGGCATTTTGAGATTGATATGGAGTCTATTCGTGAGGGTAAGAAGCATCGTGATGAGATTCTTGATGAGGCAAAGACTGTTCTTGTGAAAATGCTTTCTGAGTTTAAGTCTAAGGAAAAAATTGTTGGTGAGGAGTTAAAGAAGACTTTTGGTGAGACTAGGGCTACTTTGACGACTGTTGGTCAGTGTCCTGCCTGCAAGTCTGGCGCTCTTACTTTGCGTTTTGGAAAGTTTGGCAGGTTTATTGCTTGTGACAAGTATCCTGAGTGTAAGACTACTTTCAAGCTTCCTTCTTCTGGATTGATTGAGGTTACTCATAACTTGTGTCCTCATTGCAAGTTTCCTATGATTAAGATTATTCGCAAAGCCAAGCGTCCTCAGGAGGTCTGTATTAATCTTGACTGTCCTAGTAAGGCTGTTCCTGCGACTGCAGAGAAGCCTTGTCCTAAGTGTAAGGAGGGTAAAATGGTCGTGCGTAAGTCTGTTTATGGTAGTTTCCTTGCTTGCAATCGTTTTCCTAAGTGCAGAAATATTGAGCGTATTAATAATCCGAACCAGACTGCAAAAAAGAGTGCTGAAAAGGGCAAAGCCTGAGTTTGCGACATTGTGAGTGCGAGAGAAGAGTCTTAAACATGCTTGCAACGCAAGCATTTATGAATTGCTTCTCGAGTCACGAACAAAAAGCAGTTTTGATCAAACTTTTTTGAAAAGTTTGTTTCCTAAGTGCAGAAATATTGAGCGTATTAATAATCCGAACCAGACTGCAAAAAAGAGTGCTGAAAAAAACAAAAGTTCTTAAATGGGTATGATGTTTTTGTTTTCATGAAATGGGTGATTATTTTTCTTTTGCTTTCTACTGTAGTAGTTGCGAATGTTATTAACTCGGGTAATATTACCTTGCTTGCTTTGATGGAGAGTGAGGCTGGCAAGTCTGGCACTGTTGCTAATCTTAATCTGGAATTGCGTCCGGGTAGTGAGCGCGTTTTTTTGGCGACTTATCCTATGACTAAGGTTACTACTCAGGCGTCTTTGCGTTTTGCTCAGCAGGTTGCTTGTAAGCAGGTTGAAGTTGATTGTTCTAAGTATGATTTCTTGTTTACGATTCGTGCTATGCCGGGTATTGTTGGTGGTCCGAGTGCTGGTAGTGCTGCTGCTTTTTTGACTGCGGCTTTGCTTTTGAATAAGACTGTTCCTCAGGATGTTGCTATGACTGGGACTATCAATAGCGGCGGGATTATTGGTCCTGTTGGTGGTTTGAAGTATAAGGTTATGGCTGCTGCTAATAATAGCATTAGGACTGTTTATTTGCCTGCGGGCACAAAGGATTCTAAGGAGAATAATGTGACTACTGATCTTGTTGAGTTTGGCAGGGGATTGAATTTGACTGTTATGGAGGTTTCCACTCTTGGTGATGCTTTGGAGCTTTCTCTTGGTTTTCCGCAGTATCGTGGCAGTGATTCGTTGAATATTGAGGAGCGTTATCAGAGGATTATGCGTGATGTTTCTAATGATTTGTGTCAGCGTACTAAGGATTATCTTTCTGTGCCGATTAAGGCGAATATGACGCAGGTCGCAAATTATACTGAGCGGGCTGCGAAGGAACAGTTGGATGGTGCATTTTATGCTTCTGCTTCTTATTGTTTCCGTGCTAATGTTGAGTACAAGCGTGCTTGGTATGAGGAGCAGAATTTTTCTAAGGAGCAATTGTTGGAAAAGGTTGACTTGTTGAAGCATGAGACTGAAGCGGTTAAGAAGAAGTTTAATGGTAGGAATGTTTCAAGTTTGGGTGACGTTCAAACGTTCATGGCTGTTATGGAGCGTATTGGTGAGGCTGAGGATTCTTTGGCTGTTGTTTCTGAAGCTCTTGATAAAAATGAGACGGATATGGCTGGCGAGCTTGGTTATGCTGAGGAGCGCTTGTTTTCTGGTATTACTTGGGCGAGGTTTTTTAATGGCAATCAGACTTTTGTTATTAATACTGAGGATTTGAAGTCTGTTTGCATTTCCAAGATTTCTGAGGCTGAGGAGCGTTATAATTATGTTAAGAGCATGATTCCTGAAGCGCTTGATGCTACTAGGGATGATATTGACAAGTCTTATGGTCTTTTGAATAACGGTGATTATATTATGTGTCTTTATGTTGCTTCTAAGGCAAAGTCAGAGGCTGATGTTGTTCTTGGCTTGATGGGTGTTGAGGAGTCTCGTTTTGATGAGGTTATTGATTTGAAGCTTGAGATTACCCGGCAGGCTTTGATTAAGGCTCAGCAAAAGAACATTTTCCCTATTATTGCGTATAGTTATTATGAGTATGCTAAATCTTTGAGGAGTTTTGACAGGGTTTCCTGTCTGTTGTTTACTGAGTATGCTTTGGAATTGTCGAATTTGGATATTTATTTTCAGGAAAAAAAGCCTGTATTGCCTGTTGTTGAGAAATTCTCTATTCCTCCTGCTTTGTTTGTTTTTGTTGTTGGTTTTGGTCTTGGCGGAATTTTTGTTTTGCTTCTTACAAGGAGTTCTAAAAAGTCTGAAAAAGGCAGGAAAAGACGTTCATCTAGAAGGTAGTTTTTAAACCCTGCAGACGCCCTTGCGGACGCCTGCGAGGGAAAAAGAGGTGATTTTGAAATCGTTACAAGGTATAAGAATGCTTATCGCCTCTTACACCCCTGTTACTACTCTCGTATAGTATATGACATATTTAAATCTTTCGCTTTTCGACTACTACGGAGTGGCAACAGAAGGATTATAGAGGGGCTCTTTATAAAGGGTTCTATGAGTAAATGGGCTGTTTTGCTGTTCTTGCTTTCTGCCTGTATTACCGGTCTTGTAGTGCATATTCCTGAGGAAACCGGCTCTATTGAGGCTTATTTTTGCGATCAGGTTGATTGCAGGCAGGTCTTCATTGAAAAGACCGATAATGCCAGTTCCCTTGATTGTGCGTTTTATCATGCTAATGAGCCTTTTTTTGAGGTTTTGGAAGCTAGGAATGCTAGGCTGGTTGTTGATGGTGAGCATCCTCTTAAGGGTGCTGTTAAGGAGTATGGAGGGGGTTTGATGCACAATAAGTTTTGTGTTATCAATAACGAGTTTGTTTGGACTGGTTCCTGGAATCCTGCTCAGGAGATGTCTATTGCTAATAATGTTGTTTTTGTTCAGAGTAAGACTTTGGCAAGGGCTTATCAGGCAGAATTTGATGAGCTTTACAGCGGGGTGTTTCATGGCGGTGATTCCTCTCCTGGTCTTGTTAAATTGAATGGCAATCTTGTTGAAAGTTATTTTTGTCCTGAGGATGATTGTCAGTCTCATGTTTTGAGTGTTCTTCGTGATGCAAAAACATCTATTCATTTTATGGCGTACTCTTTCACTGATGATGATATCAGCTCTCTGCTTCTTGAAAAAATAGACGAAGGTGTTGGTGTGAAAGGCATCTTTGATCCGAGGAAGGATAAGTATAGCGAGTATGAGAAACTAAAGAGCGTCTCCAAGATTGTTAAGGTTCATCACAAGGTGTTTATTGTTGACGGACATACTGTCATCACTGGCAGTTACAATCCCACAAAAAACGGCAATGAGCAGAATGACGAGAATGTTATGATTATTCGTGATTCTGGGATTGCTCAGGAGTTTGAACAGGAATTTGCGCGTTTATTTGATTAGGTCGTGTTTTTTGAGAATTATCTTGAGTTTTTCAAAGTCTGGTGATTCTTTGAAGGTTCTTAATTGTTCGTCTGGAAGCTGTTTTACCACGGATAGTGCTATTTTTGATATTTCTTTCATGTCGCCGGACATGTCTTCTACTTGCATTTTTGTTCTTAGCAGTTCTTCGTTTAGTGGTTCTTCTTTTTTGAATAGTTTTGCCAGCATTCCTTCTTTTGGCTCTGTTTTTGCCTCTTCTTCGTAAACCTCTACTTGTTCTGGCAGTTCTACGTGTTCTTTTTTCTTTTCTGGAAGGAATTTTTTAAGTATGTCTTTTAAGTTGAATCCTGCTCTTTTTCTCGCGTGCAGGTATTCTTCCATATCCCTTTCAAACTCTTCTTTGTGCATGGTGTTTTTGAACCTGATTTGTTATAAAAACCTTTTGTTTGTAATGGCTTTTAATTGGTTTAAAAGACAGTTTTATTCTTTTTATCCATTATCAGGAAGCTCTTTTATGCAGGGAGAAATCTTTTTCTTGGTTTCACTATGTTAATTCATAAAGGAAAGTAATAATAAAAAGTAAAAAATCTATTTATAGAATGTTTCGCTTGTTGGTATGTCACTTTTGCTTCTGTGTATAACATCTACGTCTCTGACTACGTTTGGCGCATATTCTTCATAGTCGTACCTTGCTACCAGTATATCTCCTTTTCTTTTGTCTGCTCTCATCACAATTCCTGTTGCAGGGTCTATGTTTAGTTCTACTGCAGGAATTTCGTCAAATTTGGCCAGCGTTACTATTCTTCCGCCTTCAAGGTGGTATTTGTTTTCTTCTAGGAATGCTGGTTCTTTGTCAAGGTATGAGAACAGCCAGTCTTCTGGGAGTGTTGCATCGTATTCTGTGAATGATACTGGATATCCTAAATCAAATATTTCCAGTTGCGAGCATTGTCTGTTTAACTGGCTTGTTTGCCCTTCGCAGTATGCTATTGCGTTCTTGTTTGCTCTGTCTACGTATACTGTGTCGTAATAGAACATGTTTTTCTTGATGTCTCCGAATGATACGTCTTTTACTGTTCTGGGAACGTTTAGTATTATCTTGTATGTTGTTCCTTTCACAAAATATCTGTCTCCTTTGTACATGAATCGGTATCCTGTTACTTTTGCGAATTTGTCAAGGAACTTGTACATTCGTGTTGGTTTGGCTGTTGATATTGTTTCTTCTTTCACTTCCTCTTTGGCTTCTGTCGTTGTATTTTCTGCTGGAGGTTGTTCAACAGGTTTTTCTTCTACTTCCACTATTTCTGGCGTTGTCTCTGGCTGTGTTGTTGTTTCTGGCTGTTCTTCTGTTGCCTGTTCTTTGAGTTGGTCTGCTATTTCTTTTGCTTTGCTGTCTTTAGTCGTTTCTTGAGCGCATGCTGCAAGAACGAGTAATATTGCCACGATTAATGGTAAGTATTTCATAATATATTTTTCCAGCAAGCCCTTTATAAGCTTTATTGTGAAAGCGTTTAAATATTACAACATAATTGTTTATGTATGCAAGAGAGATGTGCTGGTGTTGTTGTTGTTAATGATGGCAAGTTTTTGTTGCTTCTTTACGATGCAGGTCATTGGGATTTTCCTAAGGGTCATATTGAGAAGGATGAGTCTGCTGAGCAGGCTGCTTTAAGAGAGTTAAAGGAGGAAACCGGCATTGTTGATGCTGAACTTTTGCCTGGTTTTTCCGCAGGCATTCGTTATTTTTTCAGGAAAGAGGGTCAGCTTATTTCTAAGGAGGTTGTTTTTTTTGTTGCCAAGACAAGGACCAGCAAAGTTGTTTTGTCGCACGAGCACAAGGATTTTATCTGGCTTTCTTTTAATGATGCTTTGGCTAAGCTTACTTATGATAATGCTAAAGAGGTTTTGAAAAAGGCAGGTGAGTTTTTGCATGACCCGAAATCGTGAGATTGCTGAGATGTTTTACGAGATGGCTGACGTTCTGGAGATGCAGGGCATTGATTGGAAGCCTGCTGCTTATCGTAAGGCTGCTCGTGCTTTGGAAATTTGTGAGCCTGTTGAGAAACTCTATGCTACAGGCGGAATAAAGGCGTTGATGGACATTCCTGGTGTTGGTCAAAGTATTGCTGGGAAGATTGAGGAGTTTTTGAGGACTGGAAAGATGAAGGAATTTTTGCAGATTGTGAAGAAGATTCCTGAGGGTGTTGAGGAGATGATGCGCGTTCCTGGTCTTGGTCCTAAGAAGGTTATGCGTTTGTACAAGGAGTTGAAGATTAAGTCTGTTGAGCAGCTTGAGCGTGCTGCTAAGGCCGGTAAGTTGAGGAGGCTTGCTGGTTTTGGTATTAAGAGCGAGCAGGATATTTTGCGTGGTTTGGAAATCGTTAAGAAAGGTGCTGAGCGTTCTTTGCTGGGTGTTGCTTTGCCTGTTGCGCAGGAGATTGCTGAGCGTTTGTCAAGGGTTGATGGTGTTGCGAGAGTTGAGCCTGCTGGCAGCTTGCGTCGTATGAGCGAGACTGTTGGTGATATTGATATTCTTGTTATCAGCAAGAAGCCTGCGAAGGTTATGGACTTTTTCACAAAGATGCCTGAGGTCAAGGTTGTTCTTGCTAAAGGTCTTACTAAGAGCACTGTTATTTTGTCTGAGGGTATCCAGTCCGATGTCCGCGTTCTTGACGAGAGGTCTTTTGGTTCTGCTTTGCAGTATTTTACCGGCAGTAAGGATCATAATATCGTGCTCAGGCAGATTGCCATTAAGAAGGGTTTCAAGCTGTCAGAGTATGGTTTGTTCAAGAAAGACCGGTATGTTTGTGGCAGGTCTGAGAGGGAGGTTTATGCAAAGCTTGGTTTGCCTTTGATTCCTCCTGAATTGAGGGAGAATCATGGCGAGATTGAGGCTGCTAAAAAGCACAGATTGCCTGATTTGATTTCTTATGGTGATATTAAGGGTGATTTGCACGTTCATTCGAATTGGAGTGATGGTTTGTATAGTATTGAGCAGATGGCGAGAACTGCTGAGAAGATGGGTTACCAGTACGTTGCGTTTACTGATCATTCAAAAAGCGAGCATATTGCTAATGGCATGGATGAGAAGCGTCTTGTGAGATATTTGAAGGAAATTGATAGGGTTCAGAAGAAAGTTGGCATTCGTATTTTGAAGGGTTCTGAGGTTGATATTTTAGCTGACGGCTCTCTTGATTATAGTGATAAATACTTGAAAGAGCTTGATTTGGTTGTTGCTTCTGTTCATTCGCGCTTTAAGTCCTCACGTGAGGATATGACGAAGCGTATTTTGAAGGCTTTTGAGAATCCTTACTTGAACATTTTTGCTCATCCGACTGGCAGGTTGATTGGCCGTCGTGAGCCTTACGATTTTGATTTTGAGAAGGTTGCGGTTGCCGCTAAGGAAAGGGGGATTGCGTTGGAAGTGAATTCTTATCCTGACCGTCTTGATTTGAAGGACGTGCATATCAGAAAGGCGATTGAGGTTGGCTGTAAGATTTCAATTGATACTGATTCTCATTCTGTTGACCATTTGCGTTTCATTAAATTCGGTGTTGCTCAGGCGAGGCGTGGTTGGGCAGAGGCTAAGGATGTTATTAATACTTGGCCGTTGAAAAAATTGGAAAAATTTTTAAGAAGGTAAAAGGAAAAATACTATAATGCCGATAATCAACAAAACAAAGGACAGTGTGTTGGCTGACTCTTTTGAGGAGTGCCGTTCTTTTTGGCAGCAGACCAAGGGCATGATGTTCAGGAAAAAAGTTGTTCCTTTGGTTTTTCGTTTTTCTAAGGAGCAGATTGTTAATTTGCATTCCTGGTTCTGCCCGGACAACATTGATTTGGTTTTTCTCGACGAGAACTGGGAGGTTGTTGAGCTTCAGCCTGAATGGCCTCCTTGGAGCAGTTTTTCTCCTCAGAAATCTTTTATGTTTTTGCTGGAACTGCCTGCTGAGACTATCTGGAAGTCTGGTACCCAGTTAGGAGATGTCATCCACATTCATTAAACTCTTTTTTCAAGTCTTATCTCGCGGGTCGCCTGTCCTGACTCTATTTTTGTTACAACTGGGAGTATCATCAGTAATTCTTGTCCGGCGATGACAGGATGTTGGAATGTTTGGATGGGTAGTTGTCTTAACTGTCTTAAAACCCTGCCTTGAATGGATTTGTCAACTATGAACTCGCCTTGCGAGTTTGCTTCTATGCCTTCAAAGTTTGTATTTTCAACCGCGCCTATGCATGCCCCGATTGGAGAGCCGTTTCTTGATTTTCCTCTGTATATCTCGCTTGAATCACTGTAGATTGCATAGCATCCTCGTTGCGTGTATAGAATTGTTTTTTCATTCATTGTCCTCACCGTCGATAAAACAGCTATTGGGGTGGTTAATAAGTATTTCTATGGTTAATCGCTTAAGTTCACATATTTTGAAGGAAGTATTCGATTGTTGCTTTGTCTGCTTGTTCAGTGTTTTCTTTTTTGTCGTGGAATCCGTGTTCTGCTCCTTTTATGGTAATAAGTTTTGCGTTTAGCATTTTTGCGTATTTTACAGAGTCTGCATAGGGAACATAGGAGTCTTTGTCTCCGTGGATGAACAGTATTGGAATTTTCAGTTTTAATAATTCTTTCCAGGGTTCTAATTTTCTTATTTCTGCGAGCAATGGTTTTCCGATTTTGAATTTGCTGCTGCCAATCGCGATAAATCCGTCTCTCTCTAGTTTTTGCATGGCTTTTTTTCCGAAATTTTTCTTTGCCCAGGGCAGTTCTGGCTCAAGAATGCTGTGATAATCTATTGTTGCATTCCATAAAACGAGTGATTTGATGTCGTGTTCGGCTGCGTATAGGGAGACTGCTCCTCCTGCAAAGCTTGCTGCCACTATTCCGAATGTGTTGTAGCCTGATTTTTGCAGGTAGTCTATTGCAGCTTCTAAATCTCTTTTTTCGCCAGTAACTGTCAGTTCGACAGAATTGCCTTCGCTTTCTCCGTGTGCTCTAAAATCGAATCTGAATACTGCAAAGCCTTTTTCAGCTAGTTTTTTTGCCAGTTCAGCAAAGATATTGTTATGTTCATTTTTGTCGACGGTTATGCCGTGGCATAGTACAATGCACTTGTATGTTTTTTTGGCAGGTTTTATTAGAATTCCGCTTAGCGTTAAGTCGCCGCTTTTGAAATAGTGTTTTTCTTCCATGATAATAAGGTGGGGAGGCAGGGATTTGAACCCTGATCCGGCGGGTTGGAGCCGCCTATTCTAGCCAGGTTAAACTATCTCCCCTTGAGGAACCGTCGATTTTAAGCTTATTTAAACATTTCGTGTCAAGGACTACAAGTCATAAGATTGGTGGTATTTTTCCGACGTGTTGAGATAATATTTTAAAAACTGCCGAAGCATTTATATATTCATTCACATTACATTTGTAATACAATGACTATGGACTTGGTTCAAGTGCGGCTTCCAAAAGGGTTGATCAAGCAAATTGATGAGCTCGTACTTAAAAGAAACTATGCAAGCAAATCTGATGTTATTCGGGATGCGCTTAGACGATTTGTTCTGGACAGTATGATTGGCATCATCCCAAACACAGGAGATTCAGTTAAAGAAGTGCGTGCGATGCGAAAGATGCTTTCAAAAATGGATCCTGATCTTAAAGGACTCAAGAATTTATAATATCTTCAGGCTTATACGCACCGATGCCGTTTGCTCGACTAACATCTAATAGTTGTTTATCTCTTGTGACTAAGATGCAATTAAAGCGTTTGCATAAAACCATATGTATGAGATCGTAAAAGCTTATTTCAAACTGATACCGTGATTCCAATTGTCTTGCAATTGCCTTATCATCGCTGGTCAAGTCAATTTTTACGCATTTTGGTTCTTTGAAAAAGAATTCATATACTTTAATGTACGCGCAGTCTCCAAGCTTTAGTTTGATCTCGCGCAGAATAATATTTGAATAGATAATCTCATCATCTTTTGAAAACATTGCACGTTCAATAAACTCTTTTGCTATTTGCCAATATGGAATGCCTTTGGAAGAATCACCCTCTTGTTTGAACAGATTCAACCATATTGATGTATCGATGTAATATCTTGTCACCTGTAATCAAGCAGGTGTTTTCATTTAAATACGCTGTGCACGTCTGTCCAGTGTGTCCAGTGGTTTTTTTCGGGAAAATCGGGAAAGTTTGCAAAAACATTTAAAACAGTGTAAGAGCTTGTTCTTGAAAAAGAGGTTATTATGAAGTTTCCGCGTGTATTTTATGAGTCAATTGCCACTTTGACTGGTTGTGTTATTGGTGCTGGTGTTCTTGGTATTCCTTATGTTGTTGTACGTGCTGGTTTTTGGACTGGTATGCTGGTTATTTTGGTTGTTGGTTTTGCCATGTTGTTGCTTCATTTGCTTATGGGCGAGATTAGTTTGCGTTCAAGTAAGCCTCATCAGCTTGCTGGTTATGCTGAGGTGCATTTGGGTAAGGTTGGTAAGTATTTGATGATGGTTTCTATGGTTATTGGTGTTTATGGTGCCATGCTTGCTTACACTCTTGGTGTTGGTGAGAGTTTGCTTTCAATTTTTGGCGGTTCTGAGTGGTTGTGGATGATTGTGTTTTATGTTGTGATGGGCGTTTTATTGTATGGTGGCTTGAAGGTTCTTGAGAAGTCTGAGTTGTGGATGGAGGGTGTTAAATTGTTTATTCTTATCTTTATTCTTATCGTTTTGTTTTCTTCGAGTTATTTTTCTCCGTCGCGTCTTGCTGGTTTTTCCTGGAAGAACTTGCTATTGCCTTATGGTGTTATCTTGTTTGCTTATATTGGTACTGCTGCTATTCCTGAGGTTCGTGAGGAGCTTGGTAAGTTCAGGTCTTTGTTGAAGTGGGCGATTGTTTTTGGCACTTTGATTCCTATGCTTGTTTATCTTTTGTTCACGTTTGCTGTTGTTGGGGTGTCTGGGAATTTTACTACTGACGTTGCTACTATTGGTTTGGCTTCTTTGTTTGATGGTTTGGGCGTTTTCCTGAATGTTTTTGCCATTCTTGCCATGGCTACTTCTTTTGTTGCTTTGGGTTATGCTTTGAGGGATATGTATCGGATTGATTTTGGTCTTCCTCGTTGGGAGGCTTGGGCGTTGACTATGGTTGTTCCTGCTGTGCTTATCGCGCTGGGTGCTAATTCTTTTATTGGTGCTTTGCAAGTTGCAGGTACTTTTGCTGGTGGTATTGCCGGGATTACTATTGTTTTAATGCATGCTAAGGCTGTTAAGCGTTCTGAGAGAAAGCCTGAATATAGTATTAGGATGAATTGGGTTTTTTATGGCGCGTTAATCTTTTTGTTCGCTATTGGTATGGTTTATGAATTATTTCTTCTTTTGTGAACGTTGTGATACTGCTGTCCAGATTAAGAAAATCGCGGTTAGTATTGCCAGTATTAGTGCTATGTACGGTTGTATCCAGGTTGGTATTATTTGTCTTCGTACTCTGAGGGAGACTGTGTTGCTGCTCGCCTGTCCTCCTTTTCCGTCGTTTGCTATGAATCTTACTTTTTCTTCTCCATTCCATCCGGTTTTGGGTGTGATGTAAGCTGTGTTTCCTGATATTTCTATTAGCACGTTTTTTGTTTCTGTTGTTGTGAAGGTGAGTTTGTCGTCATCTGGGTCGCTGAAGTATTTGCTTAGGTCTATTCTGTGTACTGTGTCTTGCTGCCAGGTTTGTGGTTGTATTCCGTGTGCTATTGGTGCCGGGTTTGGTGTGAGTATGACTGCTATTCCTGCGATTATTGCTATTGCGATTAGTCCCCAGATTAGTTTTTTTGTGTGATTTGTTGTTTGTTTTGGTGGTTTTGTGTAGATGCTGTATGCTCCTGTTTTGATGTCTGCTGTGAAGTGTACGTATTGTTTGTTTTCGCCTGTTTTTTTGAGCGGTATTGTTGTCCAGTTTTGGTTGTTGTATCTTGCGAGTTTTATGTCGTCTATATTTACTTTTTTGAATGCTATCCATTTTTTGGATACTGTGATTGTTGCTTTTAATGCCAGGGCTTCTTCTGGAGTGTTTGTTTTTATCGTGAATGTTCGGTATACTGCTGGTGATGGCGCTATTCTTGCTTTTGTTCTTTTTATTATTAGTTTGAGGTTTTTGATTGGTTTTTTTGCTGTGATGTTTAGCAGTGAGAGTCCTTTTTTCCAGCAGGTTATGCTTGTTTCTTGTTTTTCTAAAAGCAGTTTCCATTTGGCTTTTATGATTGTTAATCTTGATATTTTGTGTGCAAGGTAGATTGCTGCAAGTATTATCAATCCAAGAGCTACGTACGTTATGTTTGGCGAGATTACGCTCCAGAACGACATTATTAGGAGTATTATTGCGATTCCGATTATTACCGCAAATATCTTGTTCCAGTTTGTTTTTGTTTTTCCTGTTACCAGTTGTTTTTTGGCTATTACGTGGTATTCTTTTTTGTAGTCTTGTTCGATTTGTTTTTGTAGTTGTTTTTTGAGGTGTTCTTTTTCTGCTTGTTTTCTTTCATGTTCTTTTTTTTGTTGTTCTTGTTGTTTTTTGAGTAATTCTGCTTTTTTCTGTTCTTTTGCTTTTCTTTTTGCTTCTCTTTTTTCTTTCCATTTTCTGTATGCTTCTTTGAATGCTTGGCTTTTGAAGTATTTGATGACAAAGTATGCTCCTGCTATTATTGCGAGTATGATTATTGCTATTGCTATTACAATTGCCGGGTTTTTCTCGATGAATGTTGGTGGCTGTAGTTTTACTAGAAGTTCTTTGCCGTATTTTATTCCTGTTTCTTCAACTGTTGCTGTTAGTATGAGTGGATAGTTTCCTTTTGGCGTTTCTGTTTTTGGTGTTAGTCTGAGCGCTAATGTTTTTGTTTGTCCTGGGCTTAGTGATACTTGTTTTGGGCTTATTGTTGCCCAATCTGCTCCTTCTACAGTGAGAATATATTGTGTTGTTCTGTCTCCAGTGTTTTCGATTGTTAGTTCTGCTGTGCTGTCTGTGTAGTCTGTTCTGATTTTGTCTATGCTCTCTGCGAGTATTGGTATGTCTGTTGATTTTATTATTAATTCCAGGAGTTGTTCTTTCTGCTGGTGTGATTTTTCAGTTGTGAATTCTGTTTTTAGCGGGAAACTGCCTGATTGTGTGCAGTCGTCTGGTGTTGCGCTTATGATTATGTTTTTTCTTTCTCCTCCTTTGAGTACTGCTTGTTTCTCGCTGACGTGGACATTGGGGTGTCCTGTTGCTGTTATTGTGTAGATTTCTGTGAAGTTGAGCGGGTTGTGCAGGTTTATTGAGTATGCTGCGGTGTCGCAGGGCGTTATTACTGCGCTGGTGTTTGTGGCTGTTATGTTTATGTTGTCAGAAAGTTCTATTGTTATTTGCTGGTCGAGTTGTTGTTCTATTTCTCCGTCGGAAAAGTAGATTGATAATGGATATGTTCCTGGTTTTGCGTTGCAGGGTATTGTGTAGTGGCTGTTGATTAGTGCTTTTTGTCCTGCTTTTAGCGCAAAATTGATTGCTGAGAATGTGATGTAGTCGCTTCCTTCTCCGTCGACTGTTATGCTGTATGTTGCTTGTTGTCCTGTGTTTTGGATTGTCAGGTTTCTTATTTCTGATTGGCAGGGTCCTGTTTTTATTTCAAGGTCTCCGAATGCCAAAAATTCAGCGCTGACGCTTGGTAGAAGTAATGCTATGAGCAAAATGATAATGATTGCTTTTTGCATTGGTCCCCCCGAACCGTGTTATTTTTTTAGTAGTATGTTTCGGCTTCCCCTTTGTTGCGTAGGTGCGCAATTGCGAGTACTATGCCGATTATTGCTAGCAGGACCACTAGTACGATGAATATTACTTCGAACACTGTGCGTGCTGTTGTTTTTGAGTGCAGCACTGTTGAAGTTAGTGTCAGCTCTTCTGTTTTGCCGTCAGATTGGACTGTTGCTGTTAGTGAGTGTGCTCCTGATGGTGTTTCTTTGTTTGTTTGCACGTTTACGAATATTGTTTGTGCTTGTCCAGCTGGAACAACGAGTGTGCTGGTTGGCGTTATTGTTATTGTTGCCCAGTCTGCGCTTGGCACTGTTACAACGAACGTTTTGCTGGTTTTGCCTGCATTTGTTACAGTGATTGGGAATATTGCTGTTTGTCCTGATTCCACATTTTGCATTTGGCTTCCGAGTGTTATGGTTGTTTTTGGTGATGCTTCTGTGCAGGTGTCGTCTGCAATGATTTGTATTGTTTCTTTTTCAGTTAATTTTCGGTTGCCGTTTGAGAATTCAACGTCTATTGTTGCGTCGTAGTTGCCTGCTTTTGCGCATTTTGGTATTCTGAGGAATATTTCTTCTGTTTCCTCGTCATCGTCATTGTTTATTTCATCTATGTATTCTGTTGCGCTTATGCCGAGGCCTGGTATGTTTACTGTGACTTTGACGCTGCTCTGGTCTTTTTCTCCGCTGTTTTCTATTCTTACTGTGGTTAATAGTGAGCTTCCTGCTTTTACGCCGTTTGATGGGTTGAATATTATGTCATCGATTTTTAGTGCGTTTCTTGGCAGGTCGAGTTTGATGTTGTAGTTTGCTATTTTTTCGTCGTTGTACCTGTCTGAGATTATGACTCTTAATTTGTAGTCGTCTGTGTCTACATCATCTGGGAAGACTATGTTTAGTTTTTTTACGTAGGTTACGTTTGTTTCTGCGTCAAATACTGCTGTTTTGTCTTCAATGTCTTTGATATCGCTGTACTCGTATCCTGAAACGAACACTCTGACTTCTGCGTCTGTTATGTCTTGTGTTGCTGTGAACCTGATTCTTACCTGGTAGTCTTCTCCTCTTTCAAGGGAGAGCCTGTTTTCTGCGTTTTCCTTCAGTACTGTTCCGTCGATTTCTACCTCTTCAAGGTTGACTGGCAGTGCTGAAACTGCGCTGATTATTGCTAAAAAGAGCGCCAATGCTGTGATTGCGTGAATTTTTTTCATTTTTATATCCCCCCTCGGTGCAAAACACTGTTCTGCTATTAATTCTTTTCTATTCTAGAGTAGTCTAACTTCAATACTACTTGTCAGTTACAACCTATATAAAAAGCTTTCTAAGATATGACTTCTACGTCGCGGTGTTTTACTCTGTGGACTGATGAGCTGTCAATCGTTATTCTTGCAGTGTATGTTCCTGTTTGTGTGTCTTCAGGCAGTTCCACGTATATTGTTTTGCTTATGCTTTTTCCTTTTGTCAGGTCGAATGGGCCTATTGATGCTCTTACGCCCAAGTCTGTTATTACCACTACTGCTTTGACGTTTTCAAGCTTTTTATCGCCGCTGTTTTTGAAAGAAATTAGTATTGGGATTTGTTCTCCTGCTGTTGATTCTTCCGGCAGTCTTATCGCTCCTATGAACACGCTGATTCCGTCTCCATCATCACTTGAACTTGTTGCAGGCGGTGTTGGTGTTATTTGTCTTGGTATTACGTTTAATGCAAAGCTTTCTGGTACTTTGTTGCATTCAATTGTTATTATTTCTTTTCCTATGAATGCTGTTTTGAGGTTGTATATTTTGAGGTCGCTTCCTGAGAATGCCAGTTCGAAGTTTTGTGATTTGCTTGTTATTTTGAATTCGAGGTTTTTGTCATCAGGGTCTGAGCATTTTGAGAATATGTTTTGCTGTATTGTTGTTCCTGATGTTGCTCCTTGGTATATTGTTATGTCATCTAAACTTTGCCATTTGGCGTCTGCGTTTGTTGGGAATGGTTCTGGCTGTGGTAGTGGTCCTCCTGGAGGTACTCCTCCTAGTCCTTCTACAAAGTCATTCGCTCCTGGCGTGCTTGGTGTTGTTGTGTCCATGCCTGTTGTACTGCCGTAATCTGAACTTCCACTCCAACTGTTATCATCTACTGCGAAAGAATCACCGCTCCAGCTGTTATCGTCTACTGCAAAAGAGTCGCCGCTCCAGCTGTTATCATCTACTGCCCACGCGTCTCCGCTCCAGCTCCAGTCAAAGACTGAGAAAGAGTTTCCGCTCCAGCTTGAGTCAGTTACTGCCCAGGCATCTGAATCCCACGCGTCTGCAACTATCAGAGGTGCAGTAATCATGGCTGCTATTATTAGCAGGGAAATGAATGGTAATGTGTTGGTTTTTTTCATTTTTTTCACTTTTTTGAATTAATGAAAATAAAAAAAATTATTTGTTTTCAGCAAGTTCTGCTGGTTTGACTTCTGCAGGCGCTTCAGTTTTTGCTTGTGTTTCTGCTGGTTTTGCAACATAGGCAACGCGTACTCCGATTATTTTGCCGGTTGCCAGCATATCATCGAATGATGCTGCTGTTATTCTTTCTCCAGCTTTGTTTCTGAGCTCGTTTCCAATGGCTGTATCGCCGTCTTTTACTTCTGGGAAGAATTGTGCGAGGTTTTTCCAGTTTTCTCTTGGAACGTCAACGCTGCTTTCTCTTATCTGTTGTTTGTTTCTCTCGCTTCTTACTGGACCTGGAGTGCAGCCGAAACCTTCTCCGTAAACGCTTTGGTTCTTTTTGAGTGCTTCCTCAATTGAAAAGCCAAGGTTTTGTGCATGTGTTGCGAGTGTTCCTTGCAATTGTAAGTGGTTGTTGCTTATCAGTCCTGAGATTACGGGCAGCATGCCTGGTGCTTCTTGTATTTTCAATATGACGTATCCTGTTACTCTGTCGCTGTTAGCCAGTTCTGTTATGTATTGGTTGGCTAAGTTTAATTGTTCATCTATTTTGGCCAATTGTGCTTTTGATTCATCATCAGTGCCTTTCAATGTTTTTCTTTCGTTTTCAAGGCGTGCTTTTTGTTCATAGACTGTGATAATTTCGTCCAGCTCGTACATTTTTGTTGCTGGGTTTATCGCGCCGTCTTTTTTGGCTTCTGCGAGTTTTTCTGTGATGTGTTTTATTCTTTCTGATATTCCTTTTCCTTCATATGTTGTTTTTTCTGTTTGTCTTGCTGTTCGGTATGCTTCTGCTTTTAATTCCAATTCTGATGGTGTGCTTTTGCATCCGCCTGCAAGAACAGCTAATGCTATTCCTCCTGCAACCAGTGCGGCTGCTCGGACAGTGTTAGAAACATAACTTTTTGCTTTTTGTGTATAACTCATTTTTCTCCCCCCATTACTATAAGATACAATATATATCTACTTCAGAGTAGCACTAATATTTAAATGTTTCTTAGAGTTTAATATCGAGCGATCCTTCTAGTGTTATGCCGTTTTTTTCGTCTATGTGACCGTTAGTGTTAGCTCTGTGCCATTGGTATCCTGTTCCGGCTCTGATTCCCACATAGTCGTTGATCTCTAATTCAGCAGTTATTCCGACTCGATACCTGTTCGCGTTTGTTACTGCTATTGAAATGTTGCTTCTTGCTTCGCTAGTCTCCATTTCTACATATGGTGTGAACTGCCATCGTGTTCCTCTCGCATATATGTTTCCTTTTGCGTCTCTTCCATATTCACGCAGGTTTAGCACGTTTGGTAGTGAGAATCGCAGTTTTCCTGCTGTTATATTTCTGAGTTCTCCGTAGTTTTCTATTGATGTTATTGCTTCTAATGCTGCGTGCATTGAGTATCTGAATTCTTCTCCTATGTCTTTTTGGTCGAACTCTCCTTTGGTTTGTATTGGCTTTTTGCCTGTTCCGAAGAGTTTTTGTGTTGCGCTCATGCCTAAGAAGAATGTGTCAAATTGTCCGTTTGTTTTGAATCCGCTTTGCAGTTCTGCATCATATTGTCCTATGCCGCCGTAAACTCCGACTAATATTCTTGTTCCTGTTTCAGGAACTGCAAGTCCTGCATCTCCTCCTACTATCATTTTGGTCGCATTGTTTTTTATGGCGCCTGTGAAATGTTGGTTTTCAACGCCTATTCCGGGGTTGATAAATAATTCCAGGTCTTTTGCCTGCCACAGGTATGCTCCGAAGTTTGTTATTAGTCTGTTTACTGAAATTTCCATTGGATTATCATTTTCAAATCTTTGCCACGAACTTATTGCGTATATGCTTGGTGTTATGGCGTCGTGTTTGTATGATAAGAATCCTGATATGTTGATTGCTGTTTCTTTTGGTGCAGTTTTCGCGCTTGCAGTTAATGATGCATCCATTTCATCAGGAGATGTTTGTGATGCTTGTTGTTGTGGCTTGTCCCAATTTTGTTTGTTGTCAAATCCTTGTGCGGATGCATCTTTTGCTATTAGTGCGCTTGCTCCAACTACAGCTGTTAGAATTCCTTTTCTCACAAGATCAGTAAGTGTCATTCTTTACCCCCCAATATAACTAATTAGTGTAGTCTTATATCCCCGATATTTAAAACTTTCGTAACGTGACTATTCCATAGTGGCAACTTTTCAGAATTATTGTACTGTTTTTATTTGTATTTTGAAATTGAGTGTTTTGTTGCCGAGTTCGTGTGTTGCCGGGTTTGTGCCGTATGCTTCTTCTGGTGGTATGGTGACTGTTTTTGTTTCTCCTGGTTTCATTCCTGTTACTCTGCTTTCAAGTCCTGGTATTATCATGCTTTTTCCTGCTACGAAAGTCATTGGTTTTGTTTCAAAGTTTTCAAAGGTGTCGTATTGTGTGATGTTTTGTTCTTTCCAGTTTGTTATGCTGCTGTCAAATATTCCTTCTTCTGTCCATCCTATGTAGTTGAATGTTACTTGTGCTCCTGGTTCTACTTTTTCTTTTGGCATGAGTTCTGGTGGTATGTAGCTTTCATTGCTTTCCCAGTCTATTTTGTAGGTGTATATCATTCCTGCGCCGAATATTTGGCTTTGGGTGTCGAATGGTTTGAAGTGTTTGAGTCCGAGTCCGCCCATGTAGTAGAGGCGTGTGAATATGCTGTCTGCTAATTCTGGGAATGCTGCTATTGCGTTCATTCCGCTTGCTGTTGGCCATAGGATTGCTACTACGTTGTTTCCGCCTTGTGTTTCGTGCACTTTTTTGTTTCCTTTTTTGTCGTAGATGATTACTTTGTTGAGGTTTCCTGTGCCTTGGTTTGTTCTGAGTGATGCTTGCCCGTCTGTCATGTTTATTGTTATGCTTCCGCACTTTAGCAGTTCTCCTTCTGTTGAGCATGATGCCGGGTCTTGCATTACGTAATGCGGCCATGGGCTTATCCACGCGTTTGCTGCTTCTTCTGTGTCAAGGTTGTTTGCTTCTTTGTACAATTTTTTGGCTGCGTCTTCTGTTATGTTGAATCTTTCTGCCATTTTGGGAATTGCTGTTTTCTCGTCCATTAAGCGCCATTTTATCCATATTTCTGCTTTGTCAAAATTCCATAGTCCGAAGTGCGCCCACACTCCTGATTTGCTTACCATGTCTCCTGATGCTATGAAGAAGTCTTCTGGCGGGTTGCAGTGTGTTAGTTCTAATACTTTTTCTGGCACTCCTGCTTTTTGTATTTCTTCTCTTGCTGTTTCTTTGTCCATCATGATTATGCTTTTTATGAAGTCGACTGTTGTTAGTGGTTCTTTGAGGGTTTCGAGTGCCACTTCATAGCTTGTGTGTGCTCCGCAGTCGAGCATTCGTAATATCGCTATTGCTTCTTCTTCGTTGTCTGTTTGTAGTACTCTTCCTACCCAGTGTGCGTGTGGGAGTGTTTGTGATGCTCCATCGAATGATACTGCCCTGTCTGCTATATATTTGAAGTGGTGTCCGAAGTCCCACCATGAGTTTATTATCGCGTTTGGCTGGCTGTTGTCTTTGATTTTTGTTAGGGTGTTCCACCATGCATCGTTTACGAGTGGAACATCATTTATTACGCTGTTGTATGAGTCTTTTGCCATGTGTACTCCTGCTTTTGCAGGGTTGATGATAATTATTGCTATGACTGCTATTATCAGCACTCCTGTTATTATTTTGTGGACGCGCAGGTGTTTTTCTGCGAGGACTGACACTTTTTGGTATATTATTCCTGCTCCTGCTCCGAATGCGATTGCGAATGCTGGTCCGATTAGTAAAATAAATCGTGTTCCTTTGATTGCCATGTACATTGTTCCCAGGAACCATATGGCGAGCAGTGCGCTGTATGTTAGGTCGTATTTTCCTTTTTCATCTTTTCTGAGAAGTAATAGTATGATTCCTAATATTCCTATTAGGAATACTAGTTTGCCTCCTACTGAGTTTATCGTGGCCGCTATTGAGCCTGGGTTTAGTTCTGCAACGGTTGTTAGTGTGTTTGGCCAGAGTCCTGGTGCTGCTGCTTCTTTTAGTGCTGTTGATTGTATTGCTGTGATGATTGGTCCTGGGAAGAAGTTTGTAAAGCCTATTGTGAATGTTGAGAAAACTGCTCCGACAACGAAAAGTGAAACTCCTATTATTACAAACTTTTTGGTTTGTGAGTGTTGCCAGAAATGGTTGAATCCTTGTTTTAGCAAAGCAGAATTCATTATTATGTCTGCGATTATTGCGATTGCGAATGCTGCACCTACAAAATCTATTAGGTACCACCAGCCCATCCAGAATTTTGCGAAGCAAACAAATGCTAAACCTGTTAGTCCTCCGAATATTGCTTGTTTTTTTACTGTTTTGGCAGATAATGCTTCGAATAATAGCCAGATGATTAGTGTTGGGAAGAATATGTTGTATGCGTCTGTGTCTGCGTGTCCCCAGGGTGTTCTTCCCATGACTGCTGGAAGTATTGCTAGTAAGGTTGTTGCGAACATTCCTCCTACTGGTCCTGAGATTCTGTATGCTACGAGGAATGTGAATATTAATGATAGGAAAATGAATATGATTGGGAAATAGCATGCTGAATTCATTAGAGTTGTTGATTTGTCAAACATTGAGTGTATGCGGTAGATGAAAGCGAGCACTGGTGCGTGCCACGTTTGGTCTGCTGGTGCGCCTATTGGCGCTATCATGTGGTTGTCCCATGGCTTTCCGTCCTTTAATTCATCATACACGTGTCCTTTTTCTACAATGTTTCTTGCGTATCGTAGATAGAAGTATGGGTCTATGTCTGGCATGTAGAGGAATGTTTGGTTGTTTTCTTCGTAAGAATACTGGTTTCTGACTTCTTGGGCTAATCTTTTTGTTTCGCTTGCGAATTGGTCTTTGTTTTCTTCTTTGATTTTTTTCTTTAGGTCGTCAGCGACTTTTTTTCTGTTTTCTTCTGGTAAGTTGGGGTATTTTTGTTGTACTTCTGTGTTGACTTGGTTTGTGATGTAGTTTTCCACGCTTGATGCTGCTGCGGATTCTGCCATTGGCAGGTCTTTTACCTGCATTCGCATCCATATTCCGCCCCAAGGGTATGTTCCGTTGCCGTTTGGAACGAATTGTAATATTAGAACTGTTAGGAGTGCTATTAGGAATGCGTGTTTTTTTAAGAACACCCATAAGGTCTCAGCCTTTTCCCGCACCCCTGTTAATTCCATAAAGTGTGTGTACCAGTGCTGGTTTTAAAAAGTTTGTGTCTTTTGGTTCTAAACCTTTATAAATCCCAATTATTGATTGTTTTCTATGAATGTGTGGATTGTTATTGCAGCGTATAATGAGGAGCATAGTATTGGTTCTGTTGTTAAAGAATTAGTAAAAGCCGGCTACAAGAATGTGGTTGTTGTTGATGATGGTTCTAAGGATAAGACGAGTGAGATTGCTAAGAAGTTTACTAAGTATGTTGTCCGTCACGAGGTTAATCAGGGTCAGGGTGCTGGTTTGAGGACTGGTATCAATTATGCTTTGAGGCATGGTGCTGATATTATTGTGACTTTTGATGCTGATGGTCAGCATCGTGTTGAGGACATTCCTGCTTTGATTAAGCCTGTTGTTGATGGAGAGGTTGATGTTGCTCTTGGCAGTCGTTTTCTTAAGGGTGGTTCTGATGTTCCTTTTTTCCGTAAGATTACTTTGAAGATTGGAATTTTGGTTGTTTGGCTGTTTTATGGTATTAAGTTGACTGATGTGCATAATGGTTTTCGTGCTCTTTCGAGAAAGGCTGCTGAACAGATTGAGATTACGATGAACAGGATGGAGCACGCCAGCGAGATTTTGTCTGAGATTAAGAAGAAGCATTTGCGTTATGTTGAGGTGCCTGTTGTTATTAAGTATACTGAGTACAGTCAGGAGCATGGTCAGAGCAGTTGGAATGCTTTGAAGATTTTTTATAAAATGTTGGTGCACAAGCTGAAATGAGAATTCTTGTTTTTTCATCGTATTTTCTGCCTCACAGGGGTGGTGTTGAGAATTATGTTTATCAGACTTCCAAACGTTTGGTTAAGAGAGGTCATAAGGTTTGGGTTGTTACTTCTAAGCTTAAAGGTATGAAAGCCCGGGAAAAGATTGATGGTATTGATGTTGTTCGCGTTCCTGCTGTTGATGTTTTGCCGGGCAGGCTTCCTTTGCCTTTTGTTACAAGTATTACAAAGAAGGTTGGTGTTGTGGATGTTGTAATTACTAATACGCGTTTTTACCCTCTGTCTTTGTTTGGCGGTTTGTATGCTCGTCATCATGGTATTCCTTGGCTGCACGTTGAGCATGGTAGTAAGCAGGTCGCTTATGCTAACCTTGTTGTTAATGCTACTGCTAAATTGGTTGATGCGACTGCTGGCAGGTGGATTTTGCGTAATGCTGTTGTTGCTGGTGTTTCTAAGGCTTCTTGCAGGTTTGCTGAAAGGCTTGGTGCGAAGTCTTGTTTGGTTTTGTATAATGGTGTTGATACCAAGTTTTTTGATGGCAGATTGAAGAAGCATAAAGGTTTCAGGATTGCTTATGTTGGCAGGTTGATTAAGGAGAAGGGTGTTCAGGACTTGTTGAAGGCTGTTAAAGATTTGGATGTTGAGGTTGTTGTTGTTGGTAAGGGTCCTTTTGAGCAGGAATTGAAGAAGCTTGGCGATAAGTTTGTTGGTGAGAAGGATTCTGCTGGCGTTCGCGAGGTTCTTGCTGGTTGTGATATTCTTGTTAATCCGTCTTATGGTGAGGGCTTGCCTACTTCTGTTTTGGAAGCAGGCGCTATGGGTCTGGCAGTCATTGCTACTGATGTTGGCGGCACTTCTGAAATTATAGAGGACAGTAAGAATGGTTTTTTGGTGCATCCGGGAAATGTTTCTGAGTTGAGAAAAAAAATTAAATTGCTTATTAGTGATGCAGCTTTGCGCTCGAAGCTAAGCAGTGCTTTGCAAAAAACAGTTAAAATTAAATTTGACTGGAAAAACATTTCTGATAAAATGGAAAAAGTTTTGGAGGGACTGAAATAATTTCTTTGTTTTCAAAATGAAACTAAGTGTTATAACTCCGACGTTCAATAGAAAAAAGGTTATTATGAACGCTGTAAAGAGCGTTTTCAATGGGTTGCCCTCAAAATGGAAAGTTGAGATGATAATTGTCGATGATGGAAGTACTGATGGAACTTATACGCTCTTCAAGAAGAATATTCCAGGTGTTCGCTATTTTTATTTTAAGAAGAACTGCGGAGTAAATGTAGCAAGAAATAAGGCAGTACAGAAAGCTAGAGGGAATTTTGTTCTTCTTTTGGATTCGGATGATGCTCTGGTGCCTAACTGGGGCGCAATACTCGATAGCTATTTCAATAAACTGCACCCTATTAATTTTTTTGGTACTGTGGAGAAAAAGAATTTTCGCAAGATGTATACTGGAGTAAAAGAAGGAAAATATTTCTATAGGGACTGGCTTTCGGGGCGGGTGAAAGGCGAGTTTTTGTCAGTTGTAAAACGAAGCGTGTTCAAAGAGTATCAGTTTGACGAATCCCATCTAGCTTTTGAAAATTTTTTCTGGAACAGAGTTATCAAAAAATACGGAGTTTTTGTTTCCGAGAATATTCTCAGGCTTTATAGTTACGATGCCGAAAATCGCATTTCGCGTAAATTGATTAGTCCTAAAAAAGCAGAAAAACAGGGCGAAGATTATGAATCCTTCATTAAAGAATTCAGAAAAGATTATCTTGGCTTTGGATTAAAAAAACAATATAGCAGTCTACTGTTCACCGCAGGAGTTTATAGGCTCCTAAGCGATCATATGCAACGTGGTCGCGAATTGCTAAAACAATCTTTAAAATTTTGCGTATCATTTAAAGCAGTAATTGCCCTGTTGTTAAGTTTCTCGGGTTATGAGAATTTTTTAAATATTTACAAAATAATTCAAAAGATGATGAAAGTATGATAATTTACAAGTTAATGACAAAACAACCTATGGTTTTTTATATTATCAAACGTATTGAAGATTGAAAACAAATGGTAAAAATTCTTGTCACGGGAGGCGCCGGGTATATTGGAAGCCACATTATTAGATTTTTGATTAAAGAAAATATGGATATTGTCGTTATCGATGATTTGTCAACCGGTCACAGGGAATCCGTTGCTAAATCAATTCCATTTTACAAATGTGACCTTTCAGAAAGCGACAAAATATCGGAAATATTGAAAAAAGAGAAAGTGGATGCAGTTATTCACTTGGCAGGTTCTATTTCGGTCGGAGAATCAATGTTAGATCCACTGAAATATTACCAGAATAATGTCATTAATAGTATAAATTTACTAAAAGCAATGGAAATGATTGGTGTCAGAAAAATTATTTTTTCATCTACTGCAGCCATATTTGCTGGCGAAAACAAACCGTTGAACGAAGATTCAAAAAAGGCACCCAGCAACGTATATGGGCGCACTAAACTTATCATAGAAAACTTGATAAAAGATATTAATGCCACTGGAAAGATGAACTATGGAATTTTGAGATATTTTAACGCCGCAGGAGCCGACGACGAAGGCGATATCGGTGAGGATCATAGTCCTGAAAATCATTTAATACCATTAATACTCCAAACGGCCCTTGGAAAGAATAAAAAAGTTCAGATTTTTGGAACCGATTACCCAACTAAGGATGGAACATGTATCAGGGATTATATTCACGTTAATGATTTGGCGGAAGCACATGTTTTAATATTGAAAAAAATTCTGAATACCAACAATAATTTTGAATATAATATTGGTTCCGGCATAGGATATTCAGTTAAAGAAGTTATTTCTTCAGTAAGACAAATTACTGGCATTCAGATAGAAGAAGAACTTGTTTCCAGAAGAAAAGGAGATTCTCCCTTTTTAGTAGCAGATCCAACCAAGATTAAAAATGAACTTGGTTGGTTTCCAAAATATGATTTAAAAAAGATTATCACAACTGCATGGAAATGGCATAAAAATCAGATGAAGATAAAATGAAGATTTTAATATGTTCGTCGGAATATTATCCAAAAGGATCCGGAATTGCTAACGTAGCATATTACGTTGCTCAAGAACTTAAAAAAAAAGGTCATTCAATTACTGTCCTCTCAACTGATTGCGGAGACATTAATTTCAAAGAATATGAAAGCAGAATTAGTAAATTTGGGGGGCTTGCATTAATAGGCTTTTGGGAAAAGGCAAGAAAGTGCATCATTGCATCTTATGAGGATTATGATCTTTTTTGGGTTCATAATCCTTTATTTTTACGAAAGATAAAACCAAATAAGATTTTTGCGACAATTCATACAACATACGTGCAATATGCTGAAATTTACAAGACTTTTCCTTATCCCTGGCATATCAAACAATATTATAAGGTAATGAAATTAATAGAAAAATATTGTTATAAAAAAAATAAATTTAATGTAAATGTTATAAGCCCTGCATTGATAGACGAGGCATTGAATTTAGGAGCAAAAAATCCAACATATATTCCTAATGGTGTTGATACTGATAAATTTAAATTATCAGAAAAGAAGTTTAATGCTTTAACTAATAAGATGAAAATCTTACTTTGCGTAGGTAGAGTAACTTATCAAAAAAGTCCCTTTAAACTTATTAGAACACTTAAGGAGATAGAAAAAATAAATGATAAAATATGTCTTATCTGGGCAGGAACAGGAGAACTTATAGAAGATACAAAGAAACTCATCAAAGAATTAAACTGTAAAAACGTTCGAATGCTGGGACCCGTACCACACGAAAAATTACCAGGCCTATTCGCCAAGGCTACTGCATATATACTGGCCAGCTGTTATGAAGGTCAGCCCTTGACTGTTTTGGAATCCTTAAGTACTGGCACCCCCTGCATTCTTTCAAATATTCCCAATCTGACGCACATAATTGAAGAAAGCGGAGTTGGGATAATCGTTGATTTTAATAAAAATGATCGAGCACAAAGAATTATAAACTATTTAGAAAAAACAGACTTTAAAAAAGAATCACAGAGAGCGAGAAAATTCGCTCTTGAAAGTCTCGACTGGTCAATAATTGCAGAAAAATATGAAAAAATATGGAGTAATATATTAAAAGTGAAACAAAATGAAACTTAGAATAATAAAAGAGAATCTTAAACCAAAATTAATAAGGTCTAGATTGGACGTCATATATAAAATAATAAAAGATAAAGATGTTCTCGATATAGGCTGTGTTAATCATGAAGCTGAGAGGGCCAAAGATAAATTTTGGCTTCATAGATTTATAAAAAACCATGCAAAATCTTTGCTAGGTCTTGATTATGATAAAGTGGAAGTTGAAAAATTAAAAAAAGATGGATACCGAATAGAATATGGTGATGCACAGAATTTTGATCTGGGAAAGAAATTTGATATTATCGTCGCAGGCGAATTGATAGAGCATTTACCTAATCCCGGAAAATTAATAGAATGTTGTAAAAAGCACCTAAAAGATTCAGGCATATTAATAATAACAACACCAAATGCTTTTTCATTTAGAAACTTATTAAGAGGCATATTATTAGGTGTTATACCCACAAATGAAGAACATACATGTTGGTTTACACCTATTACTTTTAGAAAATTATGCGAAACTCAAGGTATCGATATATTTGAATATTATTTGTATTTCAATCCAGAGAGTTCGAAAATAAAATATTTGATAGAGAGACTTATCTGTTTTTTTCGTCCATCATACGGACCCAATATGCTTTTCATTTTGAAACCTAAAACATGAAAAAACTAAGCATTAGAACACCAGCATACAACAGGAGAACAATAATTGTGAATAGTGAACATTTAAGAACATACTCGAGAAGAATTCTTCTAAAAGTTACGGCTAAAGAAGGCTTTAAACCGAAAGTCAACTCATTCTGGGCATGCCTATTCGGAATATTTATACATGTCCCTTCGTTTTTAACCGGTTTATTAAGTCAGCATATATTATATGTTTTTAAACTCAATGACGAAATATTAAAGAAAGTATGAAAGGTGTCTATGTGCGGGATTAATGGAATTATTAGTTTTGGAGAACAGGTAGACAAAAAAAATATTCAAAAGATGAATGACTGCCTGAAGCATCGGGGACCTGATGGCGAGGGCATTTGGCTTAGTCCTAACAAGAAGATTGCTTTAGGTCATCGTCGTCTGAGCATAATTGATTTATCTAATAGGGGCGCTCAGCCGATGAGCGATGCTGGAAAGAATGTTTGGATTACTTTTAATGGCGAAATTTATAATTACATCGAATTGAAAGATGAATTATTGAAAGACGGTATTAAATTTTCTTCAGATACTGATACTGAAGTTATTATTCATCTTTACAAAAAATACGGCGAAAAATGTCTTGACAAGCTTAGAGGCATGTTTGCGTTCTGCATTGTTGATTTGGAGAAACATAAGGCTTTTTTGGCTCGTGACCGTATTGGAAAAAAGCCTTTGATTTATTGTTTTAATAATAAAACAAAAAGTTTCTTTTTTAGTTCTGAAATACGTCCTGTTGTTGAAGTGAATGGTTTAAAGCACGAGATTGATTTGGATGGTCTGAATCATTTTTTCACTCACGTTTACTTTCACGTTCCTGCACCCTATACTATTTTTAAGAATGTCAAAAAGCTTGAACCTGCTTCTTTTATGCTTATCGACCTAAAAACTGGAAAATCTTCGTTGAATCGTTACTGGAAGCCTGATTTTTCTGAAGAACTTACTGAATCTTTTGATGAGCTTAAGAACAAATATCTTACACTAACTCAGGAATCTGTTAAGATTCGTGAGCGTAGTGATGTTCCTGTCGGCATTTTATTGTCTGGCGGTCTTGATTCTTCCACTGTTCTTGCTTTGATGAGCAACAAGAACATTCATACTTTTGCTATTGGATATGATAAAGATGATCCTGAATTGCAAAGAGCGCGTATTGTATCTCAAAAATTTGGCACAAAGCATCATGAATTTACTTTTGAGGGAACTGGTTTTTCATATTTGGGTGATTTGATTGATAAAGCAGGCGAGCCGTTTAATGTGCCTTCTGCCTTGTATGCTATGCAGTTGAGCGAGAAGATAAAGAACGCAGGCATTAAGGTGGTTATGAATGGTACTGGTGCAGACGAGTATTTTTGTGGTTATTCTCATCACAATATCTTGTTGTTATTAACTAAATTGATGAAACTTAAAAAGATATTTGGAACAAAATTGTTTAAATTTTTTGATGTAACGGAACCTAAATCAACGATTTCCAAATTTATTCGTTTTATGTCTATTCCTGACGAGAAAACTAAGGGTGAACTGTATCGTATTGAGCAGAAAAAGCTTTCTGAGAGATTGTATTCTGATAACTTCAAGCAGGGGATTACAGAATTTGATGCAGGAAAGGTTATTGATGATACTTTTAATTTGACTGTAACGAATGATACCTTCAAGAAGCATTTTTATTGTGATTTGTCTCTCGCCAACGCCCATTCGATGACTTATACTTCAGACATTACTGGTATGGCTCATTCGCTTGAGATTCGTTCTCCTTTTTTGGATCACGAACTAATAGAATTTGGTGGCAGAGTGCCGAATAAGTTCAAGATTCGCTCTTATTTTTCTAGAACGCAGAATAAGTATATAATGAAAAAAGTGGCTGAATCATTTTTGCCGAAAGATATCGTGTATGCGTCCAAGATGGGTTTTGGGTATAACATTAAAATTTACAAGCTTTTCAGGAATGAGTTGAAAAACGAAGTTAATAAGCGCTTGTTTCGCGGAAACCTTGAAAAGTGCGGTTTGTTTAATATGGATTACGTTAAGAAGATTGTTCAAGAACATATAGATGGTACTGCCAGTCATGGAGAGACTATTATGGCGCTCATTTGTTTTGATGAATGGTTCGAGAGGTATATGAAATGATAAGAAATATAAAGACTTCAAAAAAATTGTTTAAAATGACAAAAAACATTCTCTACCAGTTATACAAAGGAAAATCTGTGTTACACACTGGACCATTAGGAAACTATGAAAATAGTTTCATTCACGATATGTTAAGTATTTTTATCTTATTTTGCGAAATTTTGAAAAAATTAGTCCATCAATCACATTCATCTTAGGGGAAAAAAATGAAAACTGAAAATATAGGAAAAATTGAAGATCGTATTAATAGAATAATGATAAGTGAAAAAACTGGAATTTATTCTAATTATTCTGAAAAATATATTTTTGCCAAAGCCAAAGAAGTCCATGATGAAATAGCCAAAAATATTCTGAAAAAATGTAATTTAAATGAAGTCGGGAAGGTTCTGGATATCGGCTGCGGTTTTGGTGATTTGGTTTTTTCTTTATCAAAATACGGAAAACAGGTTTATGGAATTGATGTTAATAAGGACTTTATCAAGATTTGTGACTTGAAAAAGGATTTTTTAAAACGAGAAAATGTTGAATTCTTTAATGCTCCTGCTGAAAAGCTTCCATTTAAGGATGGATTTTTTGATTTGATTGTTTGCAAAACTGTTCTTGAGCACGTTGCCGATGTTAATAAGACTATCCAGGAGATGTCAAGGGTTCTTAAAAAAGAGGGCACAATTTATATCGAATGTCCTAATTATTTATGGATAAAAGAAGGTCACTACAATGTATATATGATGCCTATGATGCCAAAATGGCTTTTTAGTATATATCTAAGACTGGCTGGGAAAAATCCTTCATTCCTAAAACACTTAAAGTATATAACTCCTTTTCGGATTACCCGTGAACTGCATAAGCGCGGTCTAAGATGCAGGAATATATCTGAAGAGCTCGTTAAAGATGTCTTAGAAGGAAAGTCTACAGTCGCTCCAACACACCCCATTCTGCAGAAAGTAATTAATATCTTCAGAACTGCAGGTATTCAGTATTTATTGCTATCGATGATAAGATTAGCAAAATTTTATCCTGTGATTATCATACTTGCAAAAAAAATCGATGGAAAACTATATGCGCGGCATTAGCGGTATTTGTTGTTTTTCAGGACACGTCGATAGAACGGATATTGAAATCATGAATAAAACATAGGCTTACCGTGGCCCTGATGGCAGAGGAATCTATATTTCCTAAGATAAAAAATAGGTTTAGGTCATAACATTAAATAAAATGATTTATTGAGAACTAACTGGAAGAGCTTGTTGAAAAGGTATTGTTAATTGAACTACCTATGTGAAAGCAGCTGAAAAATAAGAGATAGATTTTTAAAATCGGGTTTACGCCCGTCATCTATGTTCGAAAAAAAACAGTTATCCTGCAACATTGAGGCAAGATTATGATAAATAAATTCTTATGGAGAATTAAAAAACTTACTCGTGATGTTGCACACACAGTTATACGCACGATATTTGGTCCTGATATTCTGTATCGCTCCAAATTTGCCGGCATAATTGACCATTGGTTATCATCTGTTCAAGTGTTGGTCAGTCCTGCACGCAGACGCGAGGCAAGATTTCAACGTGAGCACCCTGATGTGCCTTGGTTTGCTCAGGAAAGCATTCCATATATTGAATCGCTGTTGAAGCCGGATTTCATTGGTTTTGAATGGGGTTGCGGTCGCTCGACTATTTGGTTTGCGAAGAAAATCAGTCACCTGACAAGTGTCGAGGGCCGTAAATCGTGGTTTGAAAATGTAAAAAAAATGCTCAAAGAGCAGAATCTTGAAAAGAAGGCAGATTTGCATCTTGCTGAGATAACTTCCGAATACGAATTTGATAAGAAAGAGATTGAAAGATATGCGTCGCACATAGATAGTTTTGGCGATAAGACATTAGATATCATCATTGTTGATGGTCACGTGCGAGTTCTCTGTTTGCATCATGCACTCTCAAAAATAAAACCAGGCGGGATTCTCATTTTGGATAATGCTGATTTAGCGGAGTTTAAACCGCTACATTTCTCACTTAAGAATGTCGAATCAAAAACTTTTTCCAATGGAATTTGGGAAACATCTGTTTTTATTTGTCCAAAAGATGGATTCCCGCAACTTAACAGCAAATAACATTTGTAAAATATGGAATACTTAAAACATAATCCGCAACGAGGAAATTCTTCTTTCATTAGAACTATGATTATTCGTTTAATCTGCAATAAACATAATGTTAAATCTCATTATCAGCTTTATCTTGAATATTTTATTGAATTATTAAAGCTGAAAAATAAGAATATTTCAGTTTGTGAAATAGGAGGCGCAGATGGGTGGGCAATTTCCTGCAATAGCAAAAATATTATGAAAAAAACAATGATAGATTCTGATAACATGTATGAACGCTCGCTTAGGAAAGCAGGCATGAATTTTATTCATGCCAGATTGGGCGCAAATGAATTAAAACTTAGAAGTCAATTTGATTTAGTCATTCTTAACCATGTGATAGAGCATATTCTTGATTATAATTCAGCCATAAATGAACTTTATCAAATGATAAAACCAGGAGGATTTGTTGTTATTCGTTGCCCTAACATTCTCGTAAATGAGTTTTTATTTTGGAATGATTTCACCCATGTAAAGCCTTACACTATACAGTCTTTAGATAGCGCATTCAGATCCCATGGATTTAAAACTATTGCATCACGTAAATTTTCCTACAATTTCTTCACTCTCGGATATTTATTTAACAAAAAAATTCAGAATTGGCTTTCTTCCGTAAATGGAGACGAAATTTTATATATAGGTCAAAAAACCGGCAGTTGAAAATGAAACGATTGAAGCGCACAGTGTATTTTCATCAAAAATTAGAACATAGAGAAAGACAAAAAGATACGCCTAGACATGCCAATAACATTTTTAATGTGATATCAAATTTGAATGAAACAGCAGCTAAAAAAAGCCCAAATAATCAATCCCTGCGATTTAAAGAATTTCTAACAAAATACCTCCTTTCGTTCTTGCCTTTAATAAAATTTACAAAACTGCCCGACATCCATAAGAATGCCGATTTTGTTTATACTTGGTTTGCCATTCCATTTAACAGCAAAAAACCATACGTAATTGAACTTGACAATCCTTATACACTTACGTACTATAATTATTGGGCATTCAAACTGTTAAAGCCAATCATAAAAAGTATTTTGTTATCAACTAAATGTCATAAAATAGTATGCATGTCCGAGGCATGCCGTTTAAGTTTGATTAGCGAACTCGGATCTGATATAAAGGATAAAGCCTGTGTTCTTTACCCATATATGCCGGATAATACTGGTCGTCTCAAGAAACACAATAAATTGAATTTTCTGTTTGTCGGACTTGATTTCATTAGAAAAGGCGGAAGAGAAACTTTGCGCGCATTTCATGAACTGAACGATAAGGATTGCGAATTGTTAATAGTGGGAGAAGTTGATAAAAACATACAAGCACAATATGCTTCAGATAAAAGGATTAAATTTTTGGGGGTAATGAAAAGAGATAAACTATTTAATAAAGTTTACCCGCTGGCGGATGTTTTGATTTTTCCTACCCTTCACGAATCTTTTGGCATGGTTGCTCTGGAATCATTGTCTTTCGGATTGGGGATTATTACAACAAATACTTATGCGCTGCCGGAATTAGTAATCAACAAGCAAAATGGAATGCTCATTCCTCATCCTTTCCTGAAACCTGTGCATTATGGTGAAACCTCTTTTGTTGACGTTACTAAATGGACCATTCCGCAATTTTATAAGAAATTTCTCAAAAAAGACTTTTGTAATTCATTATTCAACTCCTTAAAGATTGCAATTTTTAAAGCAAGCCAGGACTTTAAAGTTTGGAGAAACCATTCTAAAAAAATATTTAAAAATCGGTTTGCAGAAGACATTTGGGAAAAAACACTGCTGAAAATCTTTGAATAATACTTTTGAATAGTCATAAGTCTAATAAATCATGAAAAAGCATCTAAATATTATATTTTTTAATGAAATGTTCTATTCTTTTGATTTCCTCTATTTCTTTATCGTCATACTCTCTGAGTGTGAAATAATTATTAAAAAGGACGTTTTTCCAATTTAAAAAAATGAAATGCATTTTTCTTAAAAATCCTGCAAGTGGAGGATTTCGCAGAGTGAGGTTTTTCATAATCTTTGTAGGAAAAGAACTGGATGCCTTCTTGCTGTTTGATACCGCCTGCATTATCTTGTTTTCTATTAACTCTCTTGCTGTTTTAACATCAATATCTTCCTTTTTTGATAAAAATTCTGCACAAAAATCCAATAATCTCTCATATTTCAGTCTGAATTTGGAGTCTGACATTAATTCATGAATGGGAGGAAGTTTCAGCCCTCCAGAATCAGGAATAAATTCTCTGACATTTAACAAAACTGGCAGTAATTTATGTTTTCCGTTAATAAATGTGGCATATACGAAAAATGTTTCTAATAAATTTAATTCTTTCAGCTTCTTATTTGCAAAGTCAAAAATAAATTTTAAATTTTCAGTCCTATGTAAACAGTAATAGATATTATTATATATTTTGCACCCATATGAAAGTTTTTTAAGTCTCTCTGATGGTTTTTCATCTGACATGTCAATCGGATGATTTTTTGTGAATTGATATATTATTTTTTTATTGAAGTTCAAAAAGGGTTCGCATTCTCCTTCAACAGATACGTATTCAGAATTTTTTTTCATGAATTCGACGCACTTTTTGACCGATTCTGGAATGACAAAATCATCATCTGCGCACAGTATGGTATATGGCGTTTTTATTTTCTTGATACAGTTATGCATTTTTTTAAAATAAGAATAATTCTTATAATGTTCATACTTGACATTCTTGTCCATTTTTTGCGCATATGGCTCACTGGAAGAATCACAAACAAGAATATTTACTTTAAAATTGGAATAATAATCCATAATGCGCCTTAAATATTTGCTCCTGTTATGCGTTGGAATTAATATAGTCGCGTTCTGAAGCATAAGTTTACCGTACTCTTTTCAAATATCCGTCAGGTGCTACAGAAATTAATATTTTATTCTCTATTTCTTTGTCTACCACAAACCTGTCGGTTTTTTTCAGGAATTCATCAACGGCTGTTCTCGGATTGTTGCCTTTTTTCCACGGTCTATCTTTAAACAGTTCATCTGGTAAATCCTCTATAATCGTATCAAATACCACCAAATAGCTGTCTTTTGTCACAAATGGAGAATACAATTCAATTTCTTTTGCCACGTGTTCATATGTATGGCTTGAATCGAGGCAAACCAGCACTTTCTTTTTGTCCTTGGTTATTTCTTTTACTTTTTCGATTATCTCTTGTGCAACCGACGACCCTTCTATCATTTTTATCCTTTTGAATAATGGGTGGTCTTCAATCACTTTTCTGTTATGCGCTCTTATGTCAATATCTATGCCTACTACTTCGCCTTTGCCGATTAACTCAAGCAAAGAGGCATAAAAAATCAATGAGCCTCCTCTTGCAATTCCCGTTTCAATAATTAAATCAGGTTTTATTTTCCAAACAAGTTCCTGCATTGCTACTATATCCTGCGGATATTGGATAATGGGCACTCCAAGCCAGTTGAAATTGTATGAATAATTCAGCTTGGCACTCTCTCTAATGAATAAATTTGCCAGTTCTCGGATTGTTTTTGATTCTCCTAATCGGGCTATGTTCTGTTTCCTACTATTTTCAAATTCCTCGATGTCACTCATTATTTTCCCCTCTCAACAACAATCATTGATACAGGACCAAAATTTCCCGCAGAAGGCAGCAAGCTTCCCAACTTATGATGTATATCAAAATAATCTGGAGTGATGTTATTCATTTTGCAAATTTGGGAATAAATGATTCTGCTCACCACATAATACAAACTGCTGATGTTTTGTATTTCCAGAACTTTTCCGAATTCTTTCAAGTAGGGGATTAATATTTTTTTATCCAAATAAAAGTTATGTTCTCTTATTGGAATTTCATCTAGACCTACTTCCTTTCTTAATTTATTAAACTCATCTTGACCGTCAGCAAAATTCTCAATCATTATGAATACTCCTTCCGGATTAAGAGAATCAAATATTCTTTTTATTGATAACTTCTGCAAATCCCACGTAAGAAGATTGATAATGCACCTGTCCGTAAAGACAATATCGAACTTGGATGGAACTTGGTCCTTAACCACATCTATTACTTCGAAAGAAACATTTTTTATCTTCTGTTCATTTTTTATTTTATTGGCTATGTCTATCATGTTCTTCGAGTAATCGTATCCGAAGAATAACATATCTGGGAAGGTCTTTGCCAGTTCGACGGTTGAAAATCCATCTCCACATCCAAAATCAGCTACTGTTTTTTTTGATTTTTTATACTTGGATATGGCTGCTTTAAGATTTCTTATCTCTAATTCTCTAAGATAATAATCATTTGTTGTAGACTGAGGACTTTTGTCTTTTCCAGCCCTTGAATCCCAATATTCTTTCACTTCATCGTATTCCATTGTTTCCCTCCTATAAACTCGCTAAGAATAAGGCACACTTTTTTAATTTGTTCATTTGTTATATCGTTATAACATGGTAAATTTATGCCTCTGGGTGCGATATCATAGGCAGCCATATTCTTTTCGTTTTTCTTAAAGAATGTAAGAGACGATAATGGATAGAAAAACGGCCTTATATCAATATTATGATTCTTGAACTGCGCCAACAATTCATTCCTATCTACCTGCAGGTGCTTATCAAATAATATGGTCGTCATCCAATAACTGTTTTTTGTGCCTGATTTTTCAGGATTGAACGAAATTCCGTTTACACTGCCCAAATCTAATTTGTATTGTTTAAAGACTTCTCTTTTTCTTTTTATCAGGTTGTCAATCCTTTCTATCTGGGCAAGACCCATGGCTGCCTGCAGGTTTGACATTTTGAACTTGTAGCCAATTATTTCCGGCCAGAACATTTTTTTTTCGTTTGGATTTCTTCCATGGTCAGCAAGAATTCTTGCCTTGTTGTAAAGCGTCTCATCATTTGTGACAAGCATTCCTCCTTCTCCTGTTGCGATTGTTTTGGTTCCGTGAAAAGAGAAAACCCCGAAATGTCCCATTGAACCTGCTTTTTTATTATGGTATTCTGAGCCTAATCCTTCTGCTGCATCTTCAATGATGTATAAGTTGTGTTTTCTTGCAATCTCTTGTATTTCATCCATTTCTGCAATATTTCCATAAAGGTGTACTACAATAATAGCTTTGGTTTTTGGTGTTATGGCTTCTTCAATTTTTTTAGGGTCTATGCACCAAGTATCCTGCAATACATCAACAAAAACCGGTTCTGCACCTAAATGAACTATCGGAGCTGCTGTGGCAATCCAGGTGAGTTCTGGTACAATTACTTCATCTCCTGAACCTATGCCTAAAACGGCTAATGCTATTGTTAGGGCGCCTGTGCAACTGGATGTCGCCATGCTGAATTTGCTGCCCAAATAATCTCTGAATTTTTTTTCAAATTTCTTTATGTAATCGGCACAGTGGTCTCCCCAGCCGTTGGTGATGGCATCAGTTACATAATCTATTTCCAGTTGAGTAACTGAAGGTTTGGCGTAGTATATTTTATCCATTAGTGACCTCTAAAAGCGGGACTGTTGTAATAAAATTGCAGCCCAATTCAGCCGCATAATCAAATTGTTAAATAGGTTCCATGATACTCATCCAAGGGCGATTATTTTTATATCTTTACTTTTCAAACTCGATTTAATCTCTTCGAGATAGTTCTCATTCATAACAACCACCTGACGGTAAATAAAACTGGTTACACAATTAACTAGGATTTTCAATTTAATTTCTCCAGTGCAGGTACTGCAACTATGAATTTTCCATTCCAGGCATTCACATAATCTAGCTGGGTAGAAATTTCATCTTTTAAGTTCCAAGGCAATATCACTATATAGTCCGGTTTCTCCTGTTTTAAAACTTCCTCTTTCACAACAGGCATATGGCTTCCAGGCAAGTATTTTCCTTGTTTAAATGGTGATCTGTCGACTACAAAATCTATTAGATCTTTTTTTATCCCACAGTAATTCAAAAAAGTATTACCTTTGGCTGCTGCGCCATATGCTGCAATCTTTTTTCCTTTCTTTTTCTGTTCTATTAAAAAGTTCAGGAAATCATGTTTTATTTTGTCTGCTTTTTTTTGGAATTCAGAGTAATATTCAGTTTTGTTCATGCCTTTTTGTTTTTCGAGTTCAAGAAGGTCTTTGACTGCCTTTGAGACTGGCTTGCTGTCGTCTTCCTGATGTTTCGCATATATTCTTAATGAGCCTCCGTGTGTTGGAATCTCCTCGACGTCAAAAAGTTCTAGCTTGTAATGATTGAATATTTTTTTGACTGTGCTGAATGACAAATAAGAGAAATGTTCGTGATATATGGTGTCAAATTGGTTGTTTTCTATTAATTGCATAAGGTGGGGGAATTCTATGGTGATAACGCCTTTTTCTGCAAGAGTTAGTTTTAGTCCTTTGACAAAGTCATTGATGTTTGGAACGTGCGCCAATACATTGTTACCTATTACCAAATCTCCTTTTCGGTTCTGGGTGCCAAGCTGTTTGGCCAGTTGTTCTCCAAAGAACTCCTCGATAGTCTCTATTCCTTTTTCTCTGGCAACTTTTGCAGTGTTTAATGTCGGCTCTATGCCGAGTACAGGTATTCCTTGTTCTTTGAAATACTGTAATAAATAGCCGTCATTGGATGCAACTTCAATAACCAGTGAGTTTTTGTTCAATTCTAGTCTGGAACTTATCATTTCTGCATATTTCTTGCAGTGTTCAAGCCAGGTTGTTGAATAGGATGAAAAATACGCGTAATTGTTGTCAAATATGTCGTTTGCCTTTTTGAACTCGTCTACTTGCACGAGAAAGCATTTTTCGCAGACTAACACGTTTAAAGGGTATTGGATTTCTGGTTCGTTCAACTGTTTTTCTGTTAAGAAATCGTTTGAAACCGGTGTGTGCCCGAGATTTATGAATTGGCAGGAAAGCGGGTTTCCGCAGAATCTGCAGTTCATTTTATTCCTCCAAAATCCTTGTCAAGCAAAGGAAAACTTTTATCCCTGTCAGATATTTGTGTTGATGGCAACGGCCAATCAATTTTAATCAATGGGTCATCGTGTCGTATTCCTCGCTCGCTTGCGGCCTGATAAGTATTTGTATGCAGATAAATGAGCTCACAGTCGTCCTCTAATGCCTGGAAACCGTGCGCAAATCCTTTTGGTATGTATATCATGTTCATTTTGTCTCTGGATAGGATTTCTCCGTGCCATTTTAAGAAGGTTGGCGAGTTTTTTCTTAAGTCTATTATCACGTCAAATACTGCTCCTTTAATGCAACGGATGATTTTAACTTCTGAATGTGGTGGCAGTTGGTAGTGCATTCCTCTTATTGTGCCTTTTTGTTTGTTAACACTATGATTGATATGGACGATTTCTTCAGTGTGCCCGATTTTTTTAAGTTCTTCTTTGGCAAACAGTCTTACAAAAGAGCCTCTGTTGTCGGCAATAGGGCTGAGTTTTAGAATGTATGCTCCTTTCAATGGTGTTTCTGTAAATTCCATTATTCTGCGCTCCAAGGCAGGTTTTGTTTTTTTGCAGTCTCAGTATAATTGTTTATGTCCTGCAAGCATTGTTCTCGTAATCCACTCTTGTTTATGTAGTATTTTTTGTACCAATTAAGGGTGTGTTTGATTGCATCGCTGAACTTATAGATTGGTTTCCAGTTGAGTTGTGTTTGCGCTTTTTGTGCGTTAAGAGTGAGCAATTTTGCTTCTTTGATATTTAAATCAGGCGTAACAGTGTACTCTCCAGAGCCCCAATGTTGTATGGCTGATTTAACCACAGTCTCGACAGGAACTGCATCACTCTCATCTGGTCCAAAATTCCAGGCTTGTGAAAAATTAGCGCCATTTTGTAGTAAATGTGCACCCAGGCAAAGATAGCCTGAGAGTGGTTCTAGAATGAACTGCCAGGGGCGTATTGCTTTTGGATTTCTTAATATGATTGTCTTTTTTTGTGATAGTGCTTTTACACAGTCAGGTACGAGTCTGTCTTCTGCCCAGTCGCCTCCTCCAATCACATTCCCGGCTCTGACAGTTGCTATTGCGACATTATGCTTGCTGCCGTATTGCTCAGGGTTGAAAAAGGAATGTCTGTAAGCATGTGTAATGATTTCTGAGCAGGCTTTGCTTGAACTGTACGGGTCGTTTCCGCCTAACGGGTCTGTTTCTTTATAGCCGTAAAGTACTTCTTTGTTTTCATAGCATTTGTCTGTGGTTATGTTGATGAATACTTTTACGCTGGGTGTTTTTTTTACTGCTTCGAGCACATTTAGCGTGCCGAGAACGTTTGTTTCGTAGGTGTATCTCGGGTCCTGGTGTGAGTATCTTACGAGTGGCTGAGCGGCAAGATGAAAAACGATTTCAGGGTTGTGTTCTTTGAATGCTTTTTCAAGAGCTTCTTTGTCGCGCATATCTCCAGTTATGTGAATGATATCTTTTTCCAACTGTATGGCTTCGAAAAGGTTTGGTTGTGTTGGCGGAGGTAAAGAATAACCGATTATTTTCGCGCCTAATTTGTGCAGCCATAATGCCAGCCAGGCTCCTTTGAAACCTGTATGACCAGTAATCAGAACCTTCTTGTTATTATAAGCCTTAAAGTTCACGTTTTCCATATTATCCATGGCGCAGTACCTGATTGGTAGAGCTGCTCAAGATCCATTTTGTCTCGGAGTGTGTCCATTGGTTTCCAGAATCCTTCGTGCTTGAATGCTGAGAGTTGTCCTGCCTTGGCTAATTGCTCTAAGGCATCCTGTTCAAGCTTTGTTTCATCTGCGTTCAAATACTTGAATATTTCCGGTTCGAATACAAAAAATCCTCCATTTATCCTGCCGCCGTCTCCCTGCGGTTTTTCTTGGAAAAGAGAGACTAAACGTTCGTCTGGTGATAGTTTAAGTGCTCCAAATCGTCCTGGTGGTCTGACTGCAGTGACTGTTGCGTGTTTTTTCTGGTTTTTATGGAATTCAACAAGTTTGGCAATATCTATTGAGCCGACTCCATCTCCGTAAGTCACCATGAAGGTTTCACCGTTTACATATTTTTGGATGCGTTTTATTCTTCCTCCAGTCATGGTGTTTGGGCCTGTATCTACCAGTGTGATTTTCCAGGGTTCTGCATGTGAATCATGTATTGTTAATTGATTCTGCTTAATATCGACAGTTATATCGGAATTATAGAGGAAATAGTTGGCAAAATATTCTTTTATGAGGTGTCCTTTGTATCCGCAGCATATTATGAAATCGTTGAACCCGTAGTGCGAGTATATTTTCATTATGTGCCAAAGTATTGGTTTGCCGCCTATTTCTACCATTGGCTTTGGTTTTAAATCGGTTTCTTCGCTTAGTCTTGAACCAAGCCCCCCTGCTAATATTACCACCTTCATGTTATATGTAATGTTTAGAAAGAATAGGGTATTTAACTTTTTTGGTTAAAAAACCTTCTTTGTATTAACCTTTTATAACCGCTTTCATAATCGAAAATATTTCCTTTAATCGCACTATTCTGAACAAAAATAGTAAAGCTGTATAAAATATGCCCGCAATAAGTATTATAACAAAAAGTTCTAGCCACAAGTTCATAATCAATTTATTTTTTACATACCAGATTAAAGCTATTGTTAGTAAGCCAATAAGGAAATTCAATATCCAGTTTCTTATAGGCAGAGAGATTATAAAATGTTTTTTGATGATAAATAATGTTCCTAAAAGTAGAAGAGTGAAGCTTAGAGCCGTAGTGAAAGCAGCGCCGGTAAATCCATAGTATGGTACGAAAATAAAATTGCTGATAATATTGAAAATGGCTATCATTCCCGCGAGCTTGGCAATGACTTTCGCATTTCCAGTTGCTAAAAGTACAGTTATATTAAAACCTGCAAGCGAGAAAAATATTGTTCCTACGGAGAGTATTCGTAATGCATTTACCGCTCCTATGAATTTTGTTCCGAAAAGCAAATCGATTATTATTTCTGGAAAGCTGAACATTACAAACGCAAGAGGTATCATTCCGACAAATATATACTTATATAGTAGGCTTGCGCCTTGTACAATTTTTTCATTGTTTTTTTCTGCGCTCAGTCTGGAAAATAAGGGATATACAACTGTATTTAATGCATTTATGAAAAACATTAAAATTCCGGCCAATGGCAGAGCTGCCTGGTACAATCCCACTTCAGTTGTATCTCTAAATAGCAAAATCATCATGCTGTCAGTATAGGTCACAACTGACCAGGCCAATCCAGCAAATGCAAGAAATGCGCCATAAACTATTATTTTTTTTAATATTTTATAATTCAATTCATAGGGGACATATAGAAAATTAGGAAATGTTGATAATAGAAATGGAAAAAGCAGGATTAGCAGCGATATGTTGCATATAGCATAGCTTAAAAATGGTGCCATTTTATCCCAGCCGAGATAAAATAAGATAAAAGCAAAGCAAAAAATGAGTGTGGCTTTTATCGATCCCATAGCTGAAAAAAGTTTTATTCTTTGAAATCCTGTCAGAAATGATTGAATTATCAGGTCTATGGGAAGAGTTACAAACCATATTAACATTAGAATAAAAAGTGCTGAATTTTGTGTTTTAAAGTAATTGTTTATTACCGGAGTGTATAATGCCAGGACTAAAAATATTGTTGATATTATTATTGATAGAGTTATTTGCAGAAAAAAACAGGATAAAATAGCACTTTTTATCAAATCCAGTCTTTTTTTCACTCTGAATTCAACTATTGTTCTGGCAAGCGATTGTGTTAGTCCAAGATCTATAAATATGACAAAAAAGCCGAAAAATGAGAATATCGCATAAAAAAGACCATAATCAGCAACTGTCAACTTATGTGCCAGCAGCAATCTAAAAGCATATCCTGCCACAGCTGCGATAAATGTGAATACTAATGCTATTATACTGTTTATTGCAGTGTTTCTCAAATACATATACAAAAGATGCAAAAGGGCATTAATAAAGCTTGTTACAAGCTACCACCAATATTCCCATCTTCTCTGCTTCCTTTCCATCATAGAAGTTCTTTCTGTCTATTAACAATGAGTTGTCTGGCTTGTACTTCTTGAGTTGTTCAAATACCAGGCTTTGATACTTTTTGTGTGCTACTACAAGTATGACCTCATTCACTTTACTTATTCTCTGTAATGGTATTGTTATATTGAATTTGTGTTTTTAATATTTATTTTTCACCCTGAAGCTACGCTTGTTACTAAAACTCGCATAAATTCGCGATAAGTATTTGGTTTAAAAACATTTCAGGAACTTGCGGGAAGGTATGGAGAACCAACTGCAACAATCGAGAACCCTGCCTTATTAAGCTTCACGTAGTCTTTTGCCAGGCTTCTTCTGCCATCCATTATTAAGCATGACTTTTTGAGTTCCAAAAAGTGCGGTGTTATGAATTCGAACTCCGGCCAGTCTGTGCAGATTATGCATACGTCTGTATCTTTGAGTGCTTCTTCTGTGTTTTTGCATAATGTTATTATTTTCTCTTCTGGCTTGTTTTTAAACAAACTCAAATAATGCTCATTTCCTTTAGGATCGTAGGTTTTTATCTCTTTTGCACCATCACGGCACAACCATTCAGTTAGCATAACAGAAGGCGAGCATCGCACGTCATTAGTGCCCCGTTTGAATGAAGTACCCAAAAACGCTATTTTTTTTTCTTTAAAAGAAAAATTAGCCTCCTTCTTAGCTCTTTCATAAAATCTTTTAAATTGGTTTTCGTTGCCTTCAAGTACAACTTTTATGAAGTTTTTTGTGCAGTCAACATTATCATAAACACTCACCGTTCTTAACAAATTCTCTGCATCTTTTTTGAAACAGCTTCCCCCTGCATATAAGCTAGTAAAGTGACCCCATTTTGGTATGCGTTCATCACTTGTGACTCCTGCCATCACATTCTCGAATGTCAATGCAGGAATTAATTCGCATAATCTTCCACCAACCTGGTAAGTCATGACGATTCTGCTGAAGAGCTCATAGTTTGACAACAACTTTATAGCTTCCGCGTCTGCTGGTTTCACTGCCTTGAGTTTTTGGCTGCTCAAAGATCTATAAACATCTCTTAAAATTTCTTCGTCCATCTGTGAAGATATTCCGATTACGACCCTATCTGGATTCTGACCTCCTAATATTGCTTTTCCTTCTGCCAAAAATTCAGGATTTGAGCCGACACCGAAGTTTTTCACTCCGTTTAACTCTAATTCTTTTTTTAGCAAATCCGCTGTTCCAATTGGAGCTGTGCTTTTTGTGACTATCAAAACATGTTTTGACTGTTTTCCGCTGTTACGTTTGCAGAGAATTTCAGACAAGGATTTTATTGCAATGAATAGGCTTCTTTTCTGGTATGGCAGTTCCAATTCCTGTGCCGGAGTTGGCAGGCAGAGAAATATGACATCAACCACGTTTAGAAACTCTTCAAGTGTTTTAATGTCTGATGTGAATTTTAAAGTTTCAGGATGTGCTTTTATTAAATGAGCCAGCTCTGGTTCAAACACGTTGCGTTCTATTAGCTCTTCTTTTCCAGAAGCGAAATCTGCTATTTTTTCTTTGTTTAAATCATAGGCATACACCTTATGACCAAAAAATGCCATGACGGCTGCGTGGGTTGCACCCACCCACCCGGCACCAATTACTGCTATGTTCATAATAAGAAACTGGCTTTGTCTTATTTAAATATCTTACGCCATTAACACCATTCTTCCGCTTATCACGAGTAGTGCTGCGAATATTGCCATTACGGCGATGATGCTTGCTACTGCTAGTCCTGCTTTTAGGAGTTCCATAGTCTTTCCTTGAATTTTTTCAAATATTTTTTGTGGAAGCCTGCTCCTGCTGCTGGTGTGTGGCCTCCTGCGTTTGCGCCTTTGAATCCTTTGATCGCGTTTTCCAGCAGTTTGTTGACCGCGACTTTGTAGTCTTCTCTTCTGGCGCTTGCTGCTATTATTTTGTTTTTCTTGTTTATAATTATGATGGTTTTGTGGGGGTTTTTTATTGCTATTAGTGTGCTTATTGGGGAGTGGATTCTGTATTTTGAGGTCATTTCGTATACGTGCAGTTGTCCTTTTCTTTTTGCTTTTGTTTTGAATAGGTTGATGTGCTTGTTGAGTTCATCGTCGATTATTTTGTTATACTTGCGAAGTTTTGTTTTGAATATGTCTTGTGGTTTTTTTGTTTTGTAGACTATTTCGTAGCATTCTGGTATTAATCTGACGTCGTATACTTCTGTGCTGCTGATTATTGCTGCGACTTTTCCGAGTTTTGTTTTGAATAATTCCTTGTTCGTTTTCATTTTGTATTTTTTGAATACTTGTGAGAGCCATTTTTTCCAGGGTGCTGTTGCTATGTCTGCTATTGATGCTGTTGCTGCCATCCAGTCTAGGTCTGATACGTCTGTTACTTTGCTTGTTAGATCGTATGCGAGTTTTGCTGTGCAGTAAGTGCTGGGTTGTATGTTTGTGAAGTATTGTGGTTTGTAGAGGATTGTTTTGTTGCTTTTGTAGTCTGCGTATATTTTGTGGTGGTCTATGGCTAGTATGTCTGCTTGTTTTTCGAGTTTTTTTAGTACTGGCAGGTTTTGTTCTGCGCTGAAATCGAGTGTTATGAGTTTTGTGATTTTGTGTTTTTGTATTTGTTTTATCATTCGCGAGGTTATTCCGTATTCTTCTTTCTCCAAAGGTATGTGTAGTTCTATTTTTTTGCCTCGTAGTCTTTCTATGCATTTGGCTGTTATTATTGCGGAGAATACTCCGTCTGGGTCTGTGTCGTGTATTATGCAGACTTTGTCAGTTTTGGAAATATTTGTGAGAAATCTTTTTGCTTGTTCAATTACTTGGGATTGTGTCATGATTTTACAGTTTTCTCTCTAGCTCGCTTTGTTTGGCGCGAGAATAAGATTTTTGGGACGCGCCAATTGAGGGGGGTTGATAATAAAAGTGGCAGGTTTTTTAGGCCTGCCCTGTGAGTGATGCGTTTTTTTTGTGTTGTGTTGTGATACACGCCAGCATCAATGTTATTTTGTTTGGCAAAAGATTTATATATACTTATGGAACATAATGTACGATAGTACGGCTAAAAGAGGTGTTAAAATGATAATTCGTAGATTAGTCAAGGCTGGTCAGGCATCGCATACTATTTCTTTGCCCAAAGAGTGGTTGGACTCTCATAAGTTGAAGAAGGGTGATCTTGTTTACTTGTATGAGAAAGGTGATAAGGAGCTTGTTATTTCTCCTGAGAGCAAGGCTGATGAGGTTGTTCCTGAGAAGACTGTGACTATTTCTGTTGATAATAAGGAGCTTAGTACTATTCAGCGCGAGATTACTAGTGCATACATTAACAATTATAACACGATTATTTTGTCTGGTCAGACTATTACCCAGAAGACAAAAGACATCCGTAAAGTTTTGCATGATTTTGTTGCTTTGGAGGTTGCTGATCAGAGTGCTAACAGTATTATTGCTAAGGACTTGTTGAATTTGAAGGAAATCAGTATTGATAAGACTTTGCGCAGGATGGACATGCTTGTTAGGAGTATGATTCAGGATAGTATTGCTGCTGTTGATAATGCTGAGCTTTCTCAGTCTGTTGTTGTGCGTGATTATGAGGTTAATCGTGCTTATTTTCTTTTGATTCGTTTGTTGAAGAGTTCGTTGTCTAACAAGCAGATTGCTGACTTTTTCCAGTTGTCTAACAATAAGGTTTTGAGTTATTATTATTTGACTATTAACTTGGAGAATTTTGCTGATTGCGCTAAGCAGTTGGCCGAATATCTTGGCAAGGAAAAGAAGAAGGATAAGTTGAAATCTATTTTCCAGCGTGTTGAGAAGGGCTATTTGGAGGTTATGAAGGGTTATTTCACGCGTGACAGGAAGTTGGCTGATGGTGTTGCTTTGCAGCGTGAAGAGCTCTTGAAGGATGCTGGTGAGTTGCCTGCTGGTATTGCTGAATTGTTCAGGAGCATGGTTACTTTGACTAACAATATTGCTCGTCTTGTTATGGATGAGGAATAATTTTTTTCTTATTTATCCGACGAACAAATGCGACATTATGGAGTGAGGAGTGTCTAATTCTTCGTTATGCTGAAGAAAATAAAAAATCAGAAGAAAAAATTAGAAATTAAAAAAAAATTACTTGTTCAAGCTTGCTGGGTATGGATAGCTTGGAACTTTTTGTACGTTTACCGGGTATTGTCCGATTGTTGGTCCAGGTGTTTCTACATACATTGGTGATGGTGTTCCTGGTGTTCTTCCCGATAATGGTGTTCCGTAGACTATTTGTGCTTGCTCGGTTGTTGGTACGAATTGTGGTATTCCTTCTGGTGGGCATAAGCACTGTCCCATTAGGCCGAAATCGTCAGCTATGTACTTGAATTGTACTTGTCCTACTGGTACGAAGCCTCTTGCCATGAATCTTTGTGTTTGCATTGCTACTTCGGATTGTGAGGCGCCGAATGCAAATGTGCATGGGCTGTCGCAGAATCCTGATGGGGCTTCGCTTCCAAATAATGTTGGTATTGCTCCTGCGCTTTTTTTTGCGCCTGAGAACATTAACACTAGACCTATCACTGCAATTACGGCTATTATGCCTAGAATTACGAGTGCTATTCCTCTATGTTCTTCTTCCATAACTTAATCACCTCGTTTGAACTTGATAGTCGATATGAACGACTTCTTATATATAAATGTTACTTTTCCTTGTTTATTGGTCTGTCACGTCTGATTTGTTCACAACCCACTGGACAACTGTGCGCGCGGGATTTATAAACCGATTTGCCGGGTGGTTACAAATTGTAACCAACTGAAATTGCCAGCAGAAGATGGAAAATTGAGGAAAACGGATTGTGCAAATACGAAAAATATGTTCAGAATTATCCAGTCTTTTTAATATGGCAAATATGCCATAATTAGAAGCAAAGCCGGAAGATTTTAATCCCATCGAATTCGATGGGTTTAGGAAAAAGACAGGAAGTAATATCATCATTTCAACGAACTAGCCCGACTGAAGGGAGCATCTAAAACTCGCAAGTTTTTGATGTTCCGGAAAACAGCAGTTTTCCGATATTCGGAGGGCATAGTGAGGAGTGTCTAAGTTCTTCGTGATGCAAAAAGAATCATTTTTTTCTCAATCGTTGGAAGCTCTCGGCTATGTCTATCACGTATTTGCCGTCTTCTAGTTTGAATATTAGGGGTGAGTTGTTGAACAGCTTGACTAAGTCTAGTTCGTATTTGCCTGGTTTGACTACGTGTATGCTTTCAAAGTCGAGTACTACTGGCAGGTCGTCTTTTGCTCCTACTAGGTTTAGCACGTCGTTTTCTATTTGTTTTTTTTGTTCTGTTGGTAGTTCTGTTGGGAATTCTTTTTTTGCTTGTTCTAGTTTTTCCTGTCTTATGAAGAAGAATAGTTTTGCTCCGCAGGGGCATCCTGATAGTATTTCGTGTGCGCCGTCAGCATACATTTTGCTGCATCTGATGCACTGGTGGGGCATGTTATCTCCCTTTGGTTAGAAGTTCTATTTTGTTTGGGTCTTTTTTTATGCTTTTGACTATGCTTGATGGCCCGATTATTGTCATTCCTTGTGTGTCTCCGAAGAACATGTTTAGGAATCCGTACTTGAACTTTTGTATTTCGTCTTTTGCTGTTTGTGAGGGATTGATTACTGCTAGTTCTATTCCTTTGAATTTTTTGTCTATTTCTTCCATTGTTGTTTTTATGAGTTCTGTTTCTTCTTCTTTTCTGAGTCTGCCTTGCAGGAGGACTATCTTGTTTGTTTTTGCTATGTTGAGTAGTTTTCTTATTCTTCCTAGTCCGCTTAGGTTTTCTATTTCTGTGTAGGGTACGAATTGTATTGTTACCATTTTATTTTGCCAGTTCGAATAGTTTTTCGTATAGCTTGTCGATGTTTTTGCCGTATTTTGCGCTGATTCCCAGGACTTCGTATTGTGGGAATGCTGATTGTACTTTTTTGACTTTGTATTTTTTTAGGTCTGCTTTGTTTGCGACTATGAGTACTGGTATGTTTCTTGCTGCCAGGTTGCCTATGATTGTGACGTTTACTTGTGAATATGGGTCTTGTGTGCCGTCGAGAACTACTAGGACCGTGTCGACTTCATCGAGCCATTTGATGCTTTCTATGACTCCTTTTGTTGCTTCTCTTGCTCTTTTTTTTGCTTTTGTTGCAGGCATTCCTGTTTTCATGAAGTCTTCATAGTCGATTTTTGTTGCTATGCCTGGGGTGTCTACCAGGTTGAAGATTAGTTCTCTTCCGTCTTTTGCTTTGATTGTGACTTTTTCTTTGATGTTTACTTCTCTTGTTTCGTGTGGTACCGGGCTGACTTTTCCCATTTCTTCGCCTAGCCAGTCTATGCATATCTTGTTGGCTAGTGTTGTTTTTCCGGAGTTTGGCGGTCCATACAATCCTAGTTTGAAGTTTTGTCTGGGTCCCCACATTGTCAGGAATCCTTTGAAAAATTGTTTTATTTTGTTTAGCATTAACCCACTCTCTTTTTCATGTATGCTTTTTTGGGCTGTATATATAATTTTCGTTGTTTAAGAATATTTGACTGTTTAATCGAGCATATTCTTAAATATCTCTTAATTTTTCTGGTTTTTATGTGGGAATATAAGATTCTTATGCGGTTTAGAGTCATTCATAATATTATGAAAGAGGTTTCGGGGTTGGAAGTTTCTATTGCAAATCCTTTGGATGATGAGCATGAACTTATAGCTGTTGGTCTTGATTTAATGGATAAGTATGGTTGGATGAATAGTAATAACGTCACTCCTTCAGGTCATCTGGCTTATTTTCTTGCAAAGGAATTCAAAAACTTGTATGATTATTATCATGGCTGGAGGCATAATACTATTGGTCTTAATCTTGCATTGTCTTTGACTGAGTGTCTTAGATGTATAGAGGAGCAGAAAAAGTATGGCTTGCCCAGGGAGGATGCTGATGTTTATGTATCAACACTTAACAAGCTTCGAAGAGATTACTTGCAAAATAAAGTTCTTGGCAAGGATACAGGCGAGGCTGTATGCAATGCTAATTCTGTTTTTAAGGATCTTAGAAAACGGGTTCTTGCTTTGTTTGAAGCTAATTATCCTAATTCTGTTAAAGGGCTAAAATTATAAGAAAAAGATAAAAAAAATAATTTATTTGCCTCCTCGTGCCATTTTTGCTCGTGAGACATCTCCTGCCTTGTCTACAAAGTACAAGTATCCGCCGACTTTCTTGACGTTTACTTTGGCTACTTTTTCTATTTTTCCTGCTTTTCCTTTTCTTCCGCGAGCCATTTTTGCTCTGGAAACATCGCCTGCCTTGTCTACAAAGTAGAGATGGCCTTCAACTTTTTTTACTCCGACTTTAGCTACTTTTTCTGCCATTTTGTATTCCTCCGTCTTTTTTAGAAAGGTGTAACCTTCCCCCGTCGATATTTTTGTTCTCGACAACTTTTCAGAAATCACCGTTGTTTATAAAGTTTTCTTTTTTCTCGTCGGTGAACGAGCTTTTTTCAGGTGTTCTCGTTTGCATTTTTTTGCATCTTCGTCTTTGACGAACCATTCTGGCTTGAGTAGTTTTCTTAGTTTTTCTGCTTCTCCCATGCCTTCTTTGTAGATGCCGATTATTTCTTCTTTTGTTGGTGTTGGTATTTTTTCAAGCTCTTTCGCTTTCACCAATGCCTTACGGACTTCTTTTTTCATGGTCGTGGTTAGTTTGTTCTTTGTTATAAATCTAACGATTATTTTCCAGACGCATAAAGAATATATAGAGCATCTGAAGCAGTTTTGTTGTGACAAAAGGGTTGATTATCGGTGGTGAGTTCGGAAATATTCTTGTTAGGCAGAAGAGCGGGTTTTCTTTGGAGCTTGGCGAGTTGTTGATTGCTGATACTTCTGATGGTCAGATGTTGTTGCAGGTTTTTGATTTGTTGTATGGCTCTCAGTTGTCTCCTCAGAATTTGGAGCTTATTTCTGGCTTGAAGTTGGAGGAGGATGACAAGCTTGAGTTGATGGATGCTAAGTTGCGTAATTATGTTCTTGCGCGTTTGAAGAATCTTGCTTTTGTTTCTGGGCAGTCTGCTCGGTCTGCGAAGACTTTGCCTACGTTTTTTACGAAAGTCAGGGAGATTTGTGCTTCTGATGTTTCTTTTTTGACTACGCCTCATAATCCTTTGTTTTTGGGCAAGTTGAGGTCTGGTTCGAAGGTTTTGGACGTTCCTGTTTCTATTGATGGCAGGCTTGCTTTGAGTCATCATGTTTTGATTGCAGGCACTACTGGTCGTGGCAAGAGCGTCTTGATGACTAATTTGTTGTCTGATGCTCTTGACAAGGATTTTTCTGCTATGCTAGTGCTTGATCCTCATAATGAGTATTTTGAGAAATTGAGGTCTGATAAGATTGTTTATTTTACTGTTCATGAGCCTCCTCCTGGTGGGAGGTCTTTGAAGATTAATCTGAGTCAGTTGTTGCCTCGTCATTTTGATGGTGTTGTTGATTGGAGTGATGCGCAGAGGCAGGCTTTGGCTGCTTTTTATCATGCTTACAAGGATGCTTGGATTGGTGCTATTTTGTTGGAGCATCCTATCAAGCAGGATTTTCATGAGGGTACTTTGGCTGTTGTTAAGCGTACTTTGATGCAGTTGTTGCGTTTGGATGTTGACGGCAATGCTGTTGTTTGTCAGGGCGTGTTTGATGTTCATGCTGGTCAGACTACTGTTCCTGATATTGTGAACGCTTTGGAGTCTGGTCAGACTGTTATTATTGATACTAGTTCTTTTCATGGTAATGTTGAGATTTTGATTGGGAGCGTGATTGCTAATATGGTTTTGGAGCGTCATAAGACTTATTCTTTGCAGGAGATGAAGAGCAGGCCTGTTGTTAGTATTGTTTTGGAGGAAGCGCCTAGAGTTCTTGGCAAGGATGTGCTTGAGCGTGGTTCTAATGTTTTTTCTACGATTGCAAGGGAAGGTCGTAAGTTTAATGTTGGTTTGATTGCGATTACTCAGTTGCCTTCTTTGATTCCAAGAGAGGTTCTTGCTAATATTAATACAAAGATTATTTTGGGTATTGAGCTTAAGCCCGAGCGTCAGGCTATTATTGAGAGTGCTGCGCAGGATTTGTCTTCTGATGAGCGTATGATTGCTTCTCTTGACAAGGGCGAGGCGGTTGTTACGAGTAATTTCCTTTCTTTTGCTATGCCGATTAAGATTTTGCATGAGGAAAAGAAGGTTGTTAAGGTTAGGCAAAGTTTTGGGGGATTGAAGTTAGTATGAGCGTCGGGGGTTCGAAAGGGGGACGGGCGTTATCGCGGAAATCTTTGATTTCCGGGAACTCAAAAACTCTGTTTTTGAGTAGTCCCCCTTGGCATGATTGCGAAGCCTATTTTGAGGTATCATCATGAAATTCGCGCATCTTGCTGATTGTCATTTGGGTAGCTGGCGTGAGCCTAAGTTGAGGATGGCTAATACTGAAGCTTTTGTTTCTGCAATCGACAAATGTCTATCCGAAAAAGTGAACTTTGTCTTGTTATCCGGTGATTTGTTTAATACTGCTGTTCCTGGTATTGATAGTTTGAAGGTTGCTGTTGAGCAGTTCAAGCGTTTGCATGATTCTAGTATTCCGCTTTACTTTATTGCTGGCAGTCATGATTTTTCTCCAAGTGGTAAAACCATGCTTGATGTTTTGGAGCATGCTGGTCTTGGCGTTAACGTCGCAAAAGGTGAGGAATTGCCTGACAACAGGATTAAACTTCATTTTACTTTAGACAAGTCTGGTGCTAAGATTGTTGGATTGATTGGCAAGAAGGCTGGTCTTGAGTCGAGTTACTATAAGCTTCTTGCTCGTGAGTTTTTGGAGGATGAGTCTGGTTTCAAGATTTTTTTGTTTCATAGCGCTTTGGCTGAATTGAAACCTAAAGATCTTGGAGAGATGGATGCTTTGGCTGTTAGTTTGTTGCCTGCTGGTTTTGATTATTATGCTGGTGGTCATGTTCATGTTGTTGAGAATTCTTCTGTTGGCAAGTACAAGAATATTGTTTTTCCTGGTCCTGTTTTTCCTAACAGTTTTTCCGAGCTTGAAAAACTGAAACAGGGCAGTTTTGTTTTGTATAATGATGGAGACATTAAGCATATTCCTCTTGCAGCGCATCCTGTTGTTTGTATTTCTGTTAGTGCTGATAACAAGAGTTTGTCTGAGGTTGAGGCTGAAGTTCGCAGGTTGCCGAATGTGAATAATGCCATTGTTACAATTCGCGTGTCTGGTTGTTTGAAGACTGGTCGTCCTGCTGATTTGCGTTGGAATGATATTTTTCTTGATGTTTATGCTAAGGGTGCTTTTGTTGTTTTGAAGAATACGAATGCTTTTTCGAGCAAGGAGTTGGAAGTTATTATGGTTAAGGAGGCGAATGTTGAGGAGGTTGAGGATTCTTTGTTGCACCAGCATTCTGCTCAGTTCAAGGAGTTTGATGTTGAGCTTGCGAAGAAGTTGATGCTTGTTTTGTCTGCTGAGAAAGCTGATGGTGAAAGGGTTGCTGATTTTGAGTCAAGGGTGCATTCTGAGTTGGACAAGCTGCTTGAATGAGGTTATTTTAGTTTTTCATCAATTTTGTTTTTTAAAAGGTTTATGTGGAGTTCAAACCTTATTTTGAAAATATTCCAGTCGTCATACTTTAATAATTGTCCTCTGTAATTTATTGCATTTCTTTTTAGTCTGATTGTTTCTAGGAATTTCCAGTCGAGTTCGAGTTCTGGATGCTTAAAGCAGATGTGTGCGTTTTTGCATTGGTGGTTGTCGGCTTCTATGCCTTCGAATAGAAGGTATGCTTCAATGAGTCCCCTTAGTGATTCGTAGTAGTCTCTGAATACGAATGTCCAATCAGTGCTGTCTTTTGGTATGTCTTTAGATTTGTTTTTTATGAATTCCAGTCCTTTCTCAGCCACAATTTTTAGTGACCTTATCAATTCTGTGTCAGGTGTTTTTTCCTTGAATTTTCCTGTGCTAATGCATAATTTGTATGTTTTGTCCAAATCGTCAATATCAATTTTCATGCGACCTCTGCTATGTCTTGTATTTGGCCTTTTACGAAATATCCGTTGATAATGTTTTTTATTAATCCTGTCTTGACTTCTTGTATTTCCTCTTTGTTTTCGAAAACGTGCAATTCTATGTTTCTGCCTAGTTTTAGTTCATAAATGTTTTTTTCAAGTTCGTCTGCGTTTCCGTATATGAAAATGTCTATGTCTGAGTCTTTGTACCAGTCGCCTTTTATTGTGCTGCCGAATATTATGATTGTTCTGGCTTTTTTGAGTGATAATAGTTTTTGGATTAGTCCGCTTTTGAAAAGTTGTTCTAGGGCGTAAATTTTCTTCAAGGACTGATAAGCGGGGTTGTTGCTTCCTGATGTAAAGTAGGGAAATTTTCCTTTTTTCTTGATTCTTTTCAGCAGTCCTTTTTTTGTGTATTTTTTAAGCCATTTGTTTGATACTGCTTTTGTGGTTTTGGCTTCTCTGACTATCTCTTCGAAATGCCATTCTTTGAGGGGGCTGTTTTCCAGTATGAGTTTTAGCACGTTTTCTTCCTTGCTCGGGCTCGCCATAAAATGGTATGACTCAGATATACTATTTAAAGTTTTTGTTGTCAGGAGTGTTGCTGATTTTGAGTCAAGGGTGCATTCTGAGCTGGATGGGTTGTTGCAATAACTCTCATAAAAGGTAGAAATTCTTGGATGGTCTAAGAAACTAGGCAAATTCTAATGGTTAGAAACTCTCAATGGGACAATAATTCATTAACTAGCTTCCAGGCATCTTTTAGCATATCTTCGGCCTCTCTGAGTCTTCCGTCATGGACGTACCACGCGGCCTGACGAAGACGCTTAAATGCTCCATAGATGATGACGCGCTGTCTGAATTCTGCAGCGTTGAACGTTGGATCATCCTTAACTCTTAAATCCAGATAAATATCAAGCCTTGGATTGAATGGTTGACGATAACCGACAAAATCAAATGCAGGATCTCCTAGGTCAGCATGGTCAAAGTCGAGTATAGCTTTTAATTGGTCATTCTTTATGAGAAAGTTTCGTCCATGAATATCTCCATGCAAGACTCCAAGTGGTGTATTCTCGAAAACAGCCTTGTATTTGTTAAAGAGATTGTAGAATTTTTCACGAAGAGTATTTGTTCCAATGCTTGTCAGGAAAGGAATTTTTCCTGAAGTTTCTGCGAGTACCAGTTCTCGTATACTCGTTTCAATTATGCCGCTCAAGTAATCACTCCAAGACTTTTTGCCATCAAACGCTTGACGGCCCATAAGGTTATAACACTCCTCGCTGCTAAGTTTGTGCAATTTGATAAGTTCCAGAGCCACCGATTCATGAACCGCATCACGGTATTTTTCAAGCGCTAATTCATCTATTTCTTTTCCCTCGACATATTCAAGGACGGCGTAAGGATGGGCAGAACCGTCTTTAAACACTACAATTCCCGAGTCATAGTAATCTGGAATAAGTATATTATGTTCACGGAGCCACTTGGTTAACTTTTCAAGCTTTGCGAATCTTTCAATTTCATAAGCCTTACTGCCGCCTATTCTAAGAACATAATTTTTTTCGCCACTAATTGAAGTGAGCTTGAAAATAAAATTTATCTGCCCTTTTGTCATCGGCTCAAACTTATCTGAAACGTTGATGCCTTTCTTTTTTAGAGATTCAACAATTTCTTGTACGTCAAAATCAGCCATAAAAAACCAAGAAATTGAGCCGCTATTTATTTTTTTCGTAGAACGACCTCACATTCTCTATCCGTCTATAAGAATCGTCATTCAATGCGTTATTTCAATAGTGATTTTAGTAATTCCTTCACTACATTGGGAGACGCAGTCCCTTTCGTCATCTTCATCACTGCTCCCATCAAGAACATTATTGCTTTTTCTTCGCCTTTTTTGTAGTCCTCGACTGCTTTTGGGTTTTCTGCTATTGCTTTTTCGCAGGCTTTCTTCAAAACATCTTCTCCTGCTACCATTTCGAGTTTTTGTTCT
>JBFYLW010000064.1:0-9474 GCA_041305185.1 Nanobdellota archaeon | reverse complement strand
CAAAACACCAGCAATCAATATTGATGAAAAAAATATGCCAAATAACTTAACCCAAATATACGACAATGAAGGCCTGCTCAAACACAATATTGCCATAAGATTATTTTATCAGTTTCGTTATTAAAAGCTTTGGTTTTTCAGGGTCCTTTAACCCAAAAAACGCCAAAGCAGGCACCATTTCCTCATTACCCGCAGTATTAACAAGCACGCTCCAGACATTGAATAACCTTTCAGTAAAATACTGATTCTGGGCAACACTAGTCACCTGCTTCAAAGGCACAACCTTCTTAAATTTCCAGATCAGCCCGCCTTCTGAAACGATAAGCTCATCAGAAACAGTAAAAACATAAGTTTGAAGCGAAAAAAACTCAAAAACAGAACACAAAATCCAGCCAATCAGAAAAACAAAAGAATAAAATTTTATCAAAGAAATAAAATCAGGCAGAGTTGTCTTCAACAAAACGCTGACATAAAATAAAAGACCATAAATCAACAACAACCCCAATGTCAAGAACAACATAATACCAAAACCATAAACAACAGACATTCTCAAACAAGGCTTACCCTGATACAATATTTTTGCCATAAAATGCAATAAGAAAAGCAGGCTTTTAAAAGATTTGGGTTATAGAAATTTCCAAATGCTGCAATTTTTGGAATAACATTTATATACCCTGCAAGATTGAAATATGATATGGCAAAATATACTGTTCTCATTGAAAGGGACGAAGAAGGCTGGTTAGTTTCTGAAGTGGTTGAACTACCAGGCTGCCATACTCAAGCCAAAACAATGGATGAACTTTTGAAAAGAACTAAAGAAGCCATCAAGGCATATTTGGAAACTGAAGAGCCAGTTGAAATTTCTGAAGAATTTGTTGGAGTACAGCAAATAGAGGTATAATTCTTGGCAAAACTGCCAAAACTTACAGGAAAAGAACTTGCAAAAATAATCGAAAAATTCGGATTTATTTATTCTCATACAACTGGAAGTCACATGGTCCACAAGCATCCAGATGGAAGAAGAACAACCATCCCGCATCACACAGGCGAAGAAATAGGACCAGGACTGCTTAACAAGATCATCAAGAAAGATCTCAGTATAACGCGCGAAGAATTTCTTAAGCAAATAAAGTGAAAAGTTCTCAAATGCAATTTTTTTGGGAGACTACGTCAGCCCAATCCTGTCCGCAATACCCTGCATAGCTTTAATAGAAACTTCCAGGAACTTATCCAACGGAATGCCGGCTTTCTCAATATCAAAAATCTTATCACGGTTGCAATTCGCAGCAAAACGCTTGTCCTTCAAACGTTTCTTCAAACCAGCAACATCCATCCCAGCAATACTCTTTCGCATCAAAGCATAAGCGAAAATCAAGCCGGAAATATTATCAGCAGCAGCCAAAGCAAAATCAAACTTATTTTCTCTTTTCACACCAGTGCCAATTTCATTATGAGACGCAACAGCGTGAATGATGTCTTCTGAAAACCCTTCTTTCTTCAAAACTTCAACAGTCTTTTTGCCGTGATTCTCCAAATCCTTTACTTCCTCATAATCCAAATCGTGAAGCAAACCAGCAACAGACCAACCATCATTACCACCAAACTCTTTAGCCAGTTCTGCCATCACAGCTTCAACCTCAATGCAATGCAACCTAATAGTATCTGTCTTTATGTTCTGCTCAAACAAAGTTTTAGCGTCCATATGAAACACCAGTTCATAAATAATATAAAAAGCTTGTGCAGACTATAAAAACTTAAATACCCGTTTTTGACAGCCAACATAAAAACAATGGAGGGTAAAAATATGGACAAACAACAAACAATAATAATCCTGTTAAGCCTGATGGTAATATTACAGCTGGTAACGGCTTACGGAATATTCAAGCTGGGAAAAACAGGAATACAAGCAGAAGCACCTGCACCAGAGGCAGCACCAACGCCTACCGGAGCAGTAGCAGCAGCACCTGCACCAGTAAAAGTAAGCATGGACGATGATGAAGTAAAAGGCGAAGCAAAAGCGCCAGTAGAAATAATAGTATTCAGCGATTACCAATGCCCATACTGTTCAAGAGTAGAAGAATCACTCAAAAAAGTAGAAGAAAACTACATCAAAACAGGAAAAGCAAAAATGGTATTCAGAGACTTCCCACTAGGATTCCACCCATTCGCGCAAAAAGCAGCAGAAGCATCAGAATGCGCACACGACCAAGGCAAATTCTGGGAATACCACGACAAATTGTTCCAAAACCAAGGAGCACTCGCAATAGAAAACCTAAAACAGTACGCAAAAGACTTAGAGCTTGACACTGCCAAATTCGACAAATGCCTGGACTCAGGAGAAAAAGAAGCAGAAGTAAAAAAAGACGCTGCAGACGCACAAGCAGCAGGAGTAACAGGAACACCAATGACATTCGTAAACGGAGAAGCAGTCAGAGGAGCACAACCATACGAAGCATTCCAGGCAGCAATAGACAAAGCACTAGCAAAGTAAACTATTGCTCAAACAAGGCTTTCGTAACAATCGTGGCGTAAGAACCCTTCGGAAGGAAGAACTTCACCACGGCTTTTTTCTTATTTTCATTCATTTCATCAACAGCAAAAGAAACATCAAAATTCCCAGGCATCAAGACAACACTGCGCTCGCGGGCAACAAAAATATGCTCTTCTGAAGAAAAATCGCTTAACTGCATGCCCTCCATTTTCAAAACTTCATCAATCACCTTATTCTCAGGCATAACAGGAGCGACAGAGGGAAAACTGCCAAGATTCACCCCAGGATTCCAGGCACGAGGAAACACCAATCGGCCAGCCTCATAATCAACACTAAACACTTCCTTGCTGTTCTGGCGCACAATACGCTTAACACACTCATTCCAGATAAAAGACTGATACGCAGAAAAGAAAATCTCACGAATACCCTTAAACAAGCGCTGAAAAGCACCCTTGAAATCAGAAGGATGCTTAGACAAATGAAAAACAACAGACCCCTCAACAGTACGCTCAAGACCTTTCACCTGCTCAAGACAAGCAGGCCAGTCACCCCAATTAGCAAGAATAAACTTTCTCATCGCACGAATCCTGCCCTTCTGATGACGGGAAACAGCAGTAACAACCTTCTTCACAGCAGACTCATAATCACCCTTCAAAACATCCTTTCCAATAAAACCACTAACACCCTTCAAGCACCCAAAACGCTGGCTGTCAAAATAATTAGGAATGCCATTTTTCACCTGCCCAGAATTCTTTTCAGCAAGAACAACATCCTTCTCAGACAAATCACGCACTGCAATAATGAAAGAATTACCCTTCAAATCACCAGTCCTCAACTGCTCATCAAGAAAACCAACAAGCTCAGAAGAAACATGAGGCTCCTTGAAATTCCCGCAATCAGCCCTGCCAGTCTCAACAGAAAAATATTGGACAGTACGAGCGTGAGCATCCTTCAAGCCGGCAAAACCAATCTTCTTGAAAGGAACATCACAATGAGAAGCAAGAACCTTCTCAGCAGCAAAAGTAGTCATGCCTACCTTTGAGACTTTAAACACTGCAAACCTGCCTGAGCTTTTCCACTCCTTAGAAGGCAGTTCCTCAACAATAAAATCATCAGGTCTCTGGCGAAGCTTCATAACAAGAAAAACAAGGAGGGCATTTAAAAAGCTTAGTGCTTGTGCTTAAGATGGGCAGACAACAAGCGCTCAATCTTATTAGGCTCCTCAAAACCATTCAACACATAATCCCCGCCAGTACTCCGGATTTCAACATCACCAAAACGCAAAAGACGCTGAAGCAAAGACTGACTCACAGAAACATTAGAAATTGATTTGCAGGAAACCTTCGTGGACTCCTTTGAAAAAATGCCGGAACGAAACTCAATATGCTCACCATCAATAAAAACACGCTCACTCCTTATTAAAAATTCTAGAATCAGGAACAAAACAAGAGCAACACCACCAGAAATCCAGGAAGCCCTGTCAAAAGCCTTGTCAGAAAACCAGATAGCAAGCAGTACAAGAATCAAAACTAACAAGTAACCATACCAGTAACGCCAGCGCGAAATATGAAATTTCATTTTATCCTCATTTTAACTGCTATTCGCTACGGGCCTGCAGGCAAAGCCGAACACTATTCGGCGAGTCTGCAGTCCTACGGGCCTGCAGGGATTCGAACCCTGATTACAAGGTATCACCACAACAGTTTGCTCAGATTCCTTCACAGCGACTGCTGACCGAAGCCTTGCGTCCTATCCATTAGACTACAGGCCCATTCTATAATTGCCAATTATTGCCTGGAGTCTTCCGGAAACCGCAGTTTCCGATAGACTACAGGCCCATAGCTTTGACGTTATTAATCGGATTTAAAAGCTTTGGGTTAAAAAGAATTATAAATAACCTAATAAAAAAAACTTAGATGTCACACCTGATACAATTCTTCAAACATCCAATAAGAATAGCATCCATACTGCCAAGCAGCAAAAGCGTAGCAAAAACAATAGCAGAATCAATAGACTTCACAATAGCAGAACACATAGTCGAACTCGGCGCAGGAGACGGACCAATAACAAAAATACTCCTGCCATACCTAAAACCAGATTCAAAAATCACAGTAATAGAAATCGACAAGAAACTATGCAACGATCTCAACAAAAAATTCCAGAACGAGATAAAAATAGGAAAACTAGAAATAATAACAGGAAACGCACTAGAACTAAGAAAATACATCACAACAGCCGATTACGTCATAAACGAACTGCCAACCACACTGTTGACAAAACAAAAACGAGAACAATTCTTCACAGACATAAAAGCAGTCACGAAATACGCATGCATACAGCTAAACCATTCACCAAACGCAGGAAAACAATTAAGAGAACACTTTTCAGACGTAAAAGCAAAACTAGTCATCCTCAACTTCCCGCCAGCATACGTGTACATAGTCCGTTCTAATGCCACCTATAATAGCGGGGCACGAACTTAACATAATAATCAACAAGCAAAATCAACAAAATAATACCAAAAACAATCATAGGAATAACAGGAAGAGAACTGAAAAGAAGGAAATTAGCAATAAACCCTGACAAGGCAAGAGCTGACAAGGCATAAACATAAACAAGCAGACGTCTTCTAGTCAAAACATAAGCGCACAACAACAATATGTCAAGCAAAAGCAAAATATTCACAGCCCACGAAGAAATACCACACACGTCCACAGCATATTCCTTCCTCGGAGGAGAACAATCCCTCTCACAAATATTGATGTTCTCCGTAGTCTGGCAGACACCATCACCACAAGTAGTACCCTCACAACCAATAGGAGGAGGAAGCTCACGAGGATTAATAGGCTTGCCATACAAAATAATCTCGCCAGGCTGACAATCAGAAATCCTCAAAGCAGCATACATCTGCGAAGGAGCCCGCTCGCCAAACTCAGAACTCAACTGCCTAAGGAAATACAACAAAGTATAACGCTCATCAGCAGCCCTGTTCAAATAGAAATGATTCTCCTCATGCATCAGCACGTCAACACAAACCTCACTAAACGAGCCGCCACGAGTAGCACTTTTCTCTTCAACCATAGCATCATTAGGCTCTTCCAAACCAAAAGCAGAACCCATACCCAAAAAGTCACTAGTACCAACAAGAGAAAACACCTTGATGCCAGACGGGAAAGCCTCAGGAACACCAGACTCAAGAAGGTTGAGAGTTTCAGGACGAACACCAAGAATAGGAGCATAATCCACATTATCAAGCAAAACAGAAAACAAATCAAAAACATTCTTTCCAGTAGAAGCCAAAGGAGTGCCAGAATAAGGAGTGCCTGCAGTAATAACAGCATCAACCTTTGGCAACAAAGAAGAATCTTCAAGCAACAACTTCTGCACAATAAGACCGCCAAGACTGTGCGCAATGAAAACAACCTTAGAATAATCCTTCTCAACAGACTGCAAACGCTCACCCAAAACCTTCACAGCATCATCAGGAGCCATGCTTTGATAACCAAACACTGCAACATCAACATTAACACCCTCATCACGGAACTGCTTCAAAAAAGCACTCCAGGCAAGATCAGGAGCAGAAAGGAAACCATGAACGAGAACAACCAGAACAGGACTGTTAACATCACGAACAAAAGACAAGTAAGCCTGCTCGCAATTAGCACACTTGCCACCAGCAATCATGAAAACAAGAGGCTGATACTGGGAAACATCATCTAATTCAACAACAAACATATCATTCTCAACAGAACCGCCAAGATACTTCCACTCATCATCCTGCAAAACATAAAAGCCAAGAGAACTCACATCAACCCTTGCCTTCAAAACAAGAGGAGCAGAAATACGGACATTAATGCCAGGACGGGAATCAAAAGACAACTCCATCGGAGCGCCAACAACAGCAAGCGCCTTATTCTTGAATTTAACATCAGCATTTTTAAGATTGGCCTGAACACCATCAATGTCACCTGAAAACTCAATATTCACGTCCAAAGCAGACAAGACATTGGAGTCGGAAGACAATACAGCACCCTCAGAAATCTCCTGCAAAGAAATCTCAGGAATAGAAGACTGGTCAGACAAAGACTGGAAATCAATACCAGCACAATCAAGAGAAGTCTTCAAGCCAACAGGCAATTTCTGCTCCTTACCAGCACGCTTGAAAACAGCAACAGCAGACTCCACAGGCTTGATGTTCATCGCAATATCAACATCACCACCATCACAATTATCAATCTTGTAAGAACCAATAGGAACATAACCAGGAGGAATAACAGAAGAAGTCTTCTCAAACACAACACTCCCATCAGTCTCCTTGTCAAACACTATACAGCACGAAAAATCATTAACACCGCAAGGAACACCAAAACCATCAACAGTCTGAACAACAAACTCGTCCTGAGCAACCTCTGCAGCACGAATAACAGGACTCTTCTTAGGAGGCTCAACACAATCAAAAAGACTCCAATAATAATGACCCTTCCTATTCTCACAAGTCTGAACAGGCTCCAACTGGTCAACAAAACAAGGCTGAGTAGCACGACTTCCAGGACACTCACACAACAAAATATCATCAATCTTTCCATTACAATCATCATCCTTGCCATTGCAGAATTCAGGCCTATGATCAACACCAGGCTCTACAACAACCCAAACACCACCAATGCATTCCTCAACCCTCTCCTTGCAAATACCAACATTCTCACCAGTCTTCTTAACGTCACCAATCTTGCAATCCTGAACAGGAGGGCAGACTTTAACAGCCTCTTTGAACGCACTACTGGAAAAAGACTGCTCAACAGGATTAAAGACAACAGAACATTCCACACCCAAAGGCTTCCAATCAAACTGGTTGTAAAGACCCCCAGACATGTCAAGAACAAAACCAGGAGAATTAATATCACACGAATTCTGACCAACCAAGCAAACATTCTTTTTAGGACCATCAAGAACAGCACTCACAGAATAACACTGACCAACACTCTTCGCAAGAGCCTTACCCTGAAGAAAATAACTCTTTGAGTCGCAACAAGCAAGAGGAACATTTGAAGAAGGATCACAACACGGATTAGAATATTCCTTGCCACCAACATTAACAAACAAAGGACAAGAAACACAATCAGCAGGAGTCAAAACGACCTCTTTAACATCCTTTTTCTGCATAGTGTCAGTCGCCACAGACTTCAAAGCAAGACTCCAATCAGGAACATACTTGAACTTCTTTTTAACAACCTCCGCACAATCCTTATCATCAATCCTGCACTTATCAGAACGACCATCAACAACACCGCCAGCAATCTCCTCAACACTCAAATCAGGACGAGAACCAGGAGAAACAAGAAGAGAAACATCAACATTCTCACCAGACATAACATAACCAGTGCTCAAAAAGTCCATCCTATCAATGTCCTGAGTCCAATAATGACTCCAACCACGCGTCCAAAAAACAGAAATTTCATCATTGGAAACCTGGCATTTCGCCTCTGAAACCGCAACAATATGAACACCAGAAGGCTTGCACAAATCAGCAGACTCATCAGAAATACCAAAATGAGCCCCTCTATCACCCAAATTATTCTTGAAAACAACCTGCTGCTCATTAAACTTGACAGCATCACCAGCAGGATAACTCTCAGGCAGTTCAGTCCAGCGACGCACACCATCATCACCAACAATAGTGAAAGCATCAACATACTGGCCGGGAGAACCAAACATGTTCAAACCAACATTATGCTGCCAGCAAGCCTCAAACGAAGGATATTTGGTATCAGAAGCACTCGGCATGACGTTCCCATTAGGAGCAACCATAGCAACACCCCAAGAACGGAAATCAACAGGAGCAGTCTGACCATTATTCAACGCATCAATCCTCTCACAAATGTCAGGCAAAGGATAACACTGAGTGCTGATATAACTGGCAGTGCCATCACCACCACCAGGAGGAAGAGGAGTAGGAGGAAGAGCACACAAGCAAGTCGGACCACAAGTGCCAGACAAACAAATAGGAGAAGGACCAGGAGGATCACACTCCTCGCCAGGCTGAACAATTCCATCACCACAAACAGAACACCACTTATAACCCGTAAAAAAGTCAGAAAACATAGTACTGCCAATAGGACAATCGTTAATTGGGGGAACACAAATGCCTGGAAGATAAGGCGGAGAGCAGGCAGTACCACCATAAATAGGAGGAGCAGGGAAAGGAACACTAGTACATATTACTCCAGGAAGACCCACGTGAAGAGAATCACAAACCGGCTGAAGGAAAAAACTAGGAGGATTAAAAACCGTACAAACAGTCGTGCCTAAAGGACACGTCTCAAAAGAAAGAACACCCCCTGAACCAAGAGGCTCACATAACAAATCACTGCCGCAACCAGTTCCAGGAACAAGACAAGGAATAACAACAGGACCGCCACCAACAGGAGGACAACAACCACCAGGAGGAATAACAATAATCCCACACAAAAAAGGATAAGTCTGAAGATTAAAAGCAGGCAAAATAAAACCATCGTCAAACTCAACAGAAGGACTGAAAGATTCAGCAAAATTCAAACTCAAATTCAAAACAGGCTCACGCAGACTAATATTCCTGTAAGGAGGCTCAAAAGAAAGCAAAAAAGAATCATTAGAAACAACAACACCCTCCAAAACAAGAGGCATCTCATCAGACTCATTATCAAACAAAATCAAACTGCCACTGCCAATTGAAACTTGAGCAGGATTAACAAAATCAGCAACAGAAATATTAACCGAAATCCTAACAGTACGGTTTTCTGTTGAAGAAACATCATAAACAACACTATTAGGATCAAGAGGACCTTCCACAACATCAAACTGCACAGACTGATTGCCCACACTAATATTGTAAGTTCCAACAGGAGCGAAAACAGAAACACGAAGCCAGACAAGCAAGCCCTCAGCAATCAAAGTCTGATTCAAAACATCAATCTCAGAAGAAACAGAAACAGACTCGTTAACGT
>JBFYLW010000063.1:0-8213 GCA_041305185.1 Nanobdellota archaeon | reverse complement strand
ATAACGAAACTGATAAAATAATCTTATGGCAATATTGTGTTTGAGCAGGCCTTCATTGTCGTATATTTGGGTTAAGTTATTTGGCATATTTTTTTCATCAATATTGATTGCTGGTGTTTTGATGTTTGTTGTGCTGAAGGCAACCAGAACTCAGCCTCCTTTGTATTTTATCGGCATTCTGATTGTAATCATATTCATCTTGTATGCTTTCTATTGGTTTTTGTTGTTGAGAACGTATGATTATGAAGTGAATGATGAAAACGTGATTTTTAGAGGGGGCTTGATTGAGAGAACAACCAAGAATGTTCCTTATAATAAGATTACAAATATTGAATTGACTCAGAATTTGCTGGAAAGGCCTTTGGGTTTGTGGAAACTGCACGTTCAGACAGCCAGCACCGGCAACCTTAAGGCAGAGATAGTTTATGTTGGCTTGACAGACCCAGAGCACTTCAAAGAGCTCATTCTTAAAAGGATTAAGTGAAAACAATCTCAGCTGTAATTTAGTAATGTGATTTCTGTTCCAATAAATCCTTGGAATCTTTCCTGTAAGTCTCTTGCCAGGTCTTCCTGTTCTCCGTTATACACTTGTATTTTTACTGGTCCGTCTTGCCTTCTGATTAGGCTGGAATAGTCTATGAATATCTCTTTTTGTTTGTTTCTGGAAATTTCCATTCCGCAATAGGGTGTTGGTGTCCATAATTTTCTTATCCAGAACTTTTTTTGTTCATAGTCTAAGGTTTTGCTGCCGTATTTTTTGATGATTGCGTTGTGAACATTGATTTCTATTAGTCTCACTATTTCCATCAGAATATTTTTGGAGCTCAGGGGCCCGTTTGGTTCTGCGTGTCTTAATGAGCCTGTCAACGTATCGTCTCTTTTTTTCGGTTTATCAGGTTCTTGCATCAGTTCGTCTATTGTTGGTATGTGTATGTGTTTCATCTGATGCGGACTCCGATTGTTGGTTCTTCAAGGGTTTTAGGATCAGAGCAGGTGTCGATAACGAAATCATTAATATCGCTGCCCATTATAACGCCGTGTGGTTCATGTCTTCTTAAATACGTGAATGGCGTTGAGAAGTTTACACACTTTGTTAATGACTTATTATAGGGTGTGGTGAAATATTTGAATACTTGTCCTGCTTTGTCGTAGTCTTTTCCAAGTATTTCCTGCAATATTTGCTTGGCTTCTTCTGGTATTGTGCGATATGTTGCAGTTTTTCCTATGTCATCCATGTCTGCAAGGGATAAAATACTATAATCTCTGCCTTTTCCTTTGAATTCTGGCATAATCGTTTTTACAGGTTTTTTTGGCAAAGGTCCTATTGTTGAAACTGTTGCTTCCAAATTATCGCCATATTCTATGCTTGTTAGAGTGTGAATGAATTGAATTTTTTCACCAAATATCTTATGTAGTGCTGTTCTGAAACTTCTTACGATTTTTTTGTATTGTGGACTGCTCCTCAGCTGGTATGCTCTTAGGAGGCATTGGTAGAGTATTTCTGCGTCTGGAACTGTAAAACCATTTTCAGTATAGTCTGCCCATAATTCTTGGGGTTTCCTTGCTCCTGAGTCGAGTAGTTTTGGGTAGAGATCTACTTCAATTGTTTTGTCTTGATATGAAAGTCTTGTGAATGTGTAGATGTTGACATCTTTTAGTATGCTGTCAGGGCTCATCAGTTCTTCTATTGTTGGTATGTGTGCGTGTTTCATGTTTTTCTTTCAAGGCGTATTCCGAATGTTGGTTCGTTGGAGGATATTAGTGCGCCAGTTGTTATGCCGAAGTAGTCTGCTTTGTTGCCCATTTTTATCGCATACATTTCTATGTGTTCTGGTCTTTCTTCCTGTCTCCATAGGTATGTGTCTTTTCCTGTTATCCATTTGTATATGTTGTTTGCTTCTTGAGGGTCTTTTTCTCCGAGAATTTGATTGCAGGCAAAGCCTGAGGTATCAAGGTCTTTGATAAGTCCTTTTGGGCCGACTTTCCAGTCCGCGCCAGGTCTGTATTCCCCGGAATTTCCTACTTCATGAGCGATGAAATCGTGGTTTCCGGGATTGTAGACTGCTTGTGATAGTGTGTGTATCAGGGTTCCATTGAATGTTTTTTGCAGGAATTCTCTGACTTTTTCTATGAGTTCTTTGTGTTTTCCGTCCCTGTTTTGGTATAGTGTTTTGCACATTGCGTGAATTACTGGTGCGCATGCGGCTGTGTACTTGTTTGGTTTTGCTTGTGCTGTGTTTTGGGCGTGCAGTGTTTGTGTTGTTGGTGGCAATAATTCTTTTGCAAGGTCGCAGATGCGTCCTCTGTCCAGATATCGTACGCCTGCGATTCTGTACCCGTCTTCAATCTCAAATATGTTGAAATCTGATTCCGAAGCCATTAATTCTTCTATTGTTGGTATGTGTACGTGTTTCATCTGATGCGCACTCCTATTGTTGGTTCTTGGAGGGTTCTGGGATCGGCGCAGGTATCGAGAAAGAAGTCCTGAATATCGCTGCCCATTATAACGCCGCATGCTTCATGTCTTCTATTGCTCGCAATTGGTGTTGAGAACATTACGCGCCTTTTCAATAAATTGTTGTAGCTTGTTGTGAAATATTGGAATACTTGTCCTGCTTTGTCGTAGTCTTTTCCTAATATTTTTTGCAATATCTGTTTGGCATTTTCTTGTATTGGGATGGATTTTCCAGCTTTTCCTACGTCTTCCATATATGCAAGGCATTCACAACTATAGCCTCTTCCTTCTGATGTGAATTCTGGCATGATTGTTTTTGAAGGTTTTTTTGGTATTGGTCCTAGTGAAGAAACCTTTGCTTCCAAATCTTTGCCATATTCCACTTTTGTTAGCGTGTGTATGTATCGAATGTCTCTGCCAAATATCTTATGGAATGCTGTTCTTAAACTTTTTACGATTTTTTTGTATTGTGGACTGCTCCTCAGCTGGTATGCTCTTAGCAGGCATTGGTAGAGTATTTCTGCGTCTGGAACTGTAAAACCATTTTCAGTATAGTATGCCCAAAATTCTTGGGGTTTCCTTTCTCCTGAGTGGAGTAGTTTTGGGTAGAGTTCTACTTCAATTGTTTTGCCTTGATATGGTATGTTTGTGAATACGTAGCTTCCGCTGTCAAGTATGCGTATCTTGTCCGATTCCATCAGTTCTTCTATTGTTGGTATGTGTACGTGTTTCATTTGATGCGTACTCCGAGTGCTGGATTGCCTAGTTCAAGTTCATTTTCTATGGTTAGGGTGAATCTTTCATCATCGTCGAGGCCGAAGCATACTGCCATTTTACTTTTTCTGTTGGTCGCTGTTGGGGTCCATAGTCTGGCTTCTCGCAGATTGCCGTCTTTTAGTTTGGTGAAATATTGGAATACTGTTCCTGCTTTTCGATAGCCTTCTCCCAGTAATGCTCGCATTATTGCATGTGCTCTGCTTGACACAATTATCGTTTCGCCAAGGTTTTCCTCTGGCTGTTCTCGTGCCAGTACGAGATAACAGAAATTTTCATTGGCTTTTGTGAATTCTGGGATTGTTACTTGTGTTTTTTTCTTGATTGGTCCCAGTGAAGAGATTATTGCGTCAAGTCCTGAGCCAAAGCTTACTTTTGTGAGAGTGGATATGCTAAAATCATCTGAATCGAATATTTCTTGCATGTCCAGTCTTAATTCTTGCACTGTTTTCTGATACTTGGCATCGTTTCTTAGTTCGTATGCTTGTAACATGCACTGGTAGAGTATTTCTGCGTCTGTCACGCACCAGCCTTCCTTGTTTGTGGCTGAATACTTCGCCCAAGCTTGTTGTGTTTTTTCTTCTATAAACTCGAGCTCTTCTGGGCAGAATTCCACTTTCTGCAATTTTTTGCCTTGATATGGTATGTTTGTGAATGCGTAGTTTCCATTGTCAAGTCTGCGTATCTTGTCCGGTTCCATCAGTTCTTCAATTGTTGGTATGTGTATGTGTTTCATTTGCGGATTCCGAGTGCTGGGCACTTAAACTCTGGGTCGTGGGTGGTATCAATAGAAAATGCATTGTCGTCGGTGAAGCCAAAAGCAACAGACCAATTAATCTCTCGGTATTTTGCTGTTGGCATGTAAAGTTCTACCTTTCTCAGATTGCTAAGTGATTGGTTGCAAAAGTATTGGAATACTGCTCCTGCTTCTTGGTAGCCTTGTCCGAGTAATGCTTTCATTATTGGTTTTGCTCGGATGGGCAGCGGGCTGGTTTGACCTAGTTTGTTTTCCGGTTGTTCTTCTGCCAATACCAGGTAGCAAAAGTTTGAATTGAATTTTTTGAATTCTGGGACTGTTATTGCTGTTTTTTTCTTGCCTGGTCCCAGCGAGGAAATAACTGCGTCCAGCCCTGAGCCGAAGCTTGCTCTTGTTAGTGTGATTATTAATTCTCCATGAGGGCTTAATATTTCTTGCATGTCCATTCTTAATTCTTCCACTATGGGGTAATCGTTTCGTAGTTGGTATGCTCTCAGGAGGCATTGGTAGAGTATTTCCGCGTCTGCTGCGCACCATCCTTCATCATTTGTTGCTGAGAATTTTGCCCATTCGTTCTGTGTTTTTTCATCTTTATAGTCAAGATAGTCTGTGCTTAATTCTACTTCTTGTAATTTTTTGCCTTGATATAGTATGTTTGTGAATACGTAGCTTCCGCTGTCAAGTATGCGTATCTTGTCCGGCTTCAGTAGTTCTTCAATTGTTGGTATGTGTACGTGTTTCATGTGTTGGCCTTCATAGAAGTTTTTGCGCAACGTACCCCGAGAGCGGGCCTATTGCCGCTGATGCTGCCGTTGGTGTGGAGATCGAACGCGTCGTGGTTGCCGACGCCAAGGGCAACCGCCCGCCGTTGTTTTTCTGTAGGGTTTTTGTTTAAGCGCCAGGCGTATGATTCTTTGCCGGTTATCCATTTGAATACTTTATTGATGTCTTGCATTGAGTCATTAGTGTTAAGCAGTGCGTGGGTATAATCTTCTGCTTCGGTGTCGGGTTCTGTGATGTACTCGTTTGGTCCGACTAGTTGTGCTTGTTTTGAGTAGTATTTCGTTTTTTGTTTGTAGTCATGGATGATTTTGCCTTGTCCTGTTTTGTTATAGACTGCTCGTGAGAGCGTGTTAATCCACGGCTTGATTGGTCCGATTATTGCTTCGAGTGTTTCTCGCGCTTTTTCAACAAGGTCTTTTTTTGGCCCGTTTCTATTGTGATAGAGTGTTCTGCATATTGCGTAAACTAGTGGTGCATTGCTTGCTATGAAGTCGTTCGGTCCTGCTTTTAGTGCGTCTTCTGCGTGCTTGTCTTGTGTTTGGCTTGGCAGGGTATTTTTTGCAATGTCGTACGTGCGGGTTTTTGTTCTGTAGTGTATTCCTGAGATTCTGTACCCGTCCGTAAGTTCTTCTATGTTGAACTCGTTCGGTTCCATCAGTTCTTCAATTGTTGGTATATGTGCGTGTTTCATTTTTTGTGCCTTCTGGTCCGTAGATTTTTTCTGTGAGGTCTACGATGAATTCAAAGAGTTCTTTTTCTTCTTTGACTTGTTTTACGTACAGTCCTCTCGCTTTTAGCGCTCTGCTGTACGCGCTGTGGTTTCCTATTTGGATGTGAAAGTATGGGTTGTATTCAGCGACTTGCTCAACTTTTTCCAGTAGTGCTTCGTCGTTGTCTATTTCTCCGTCTGATACTGTGAAAATGAGCGTGTTTCTTTTCTCAAGGAGTTTTTCTATTTTGGACAACTGTATTCTGGTGCCTCCGAATTGGGGGTGTAGTGCTTCTTTTTTGGAGTTTTTGAGTCCTCTGCTAAGGATTGTTTCCCAGCTGAAGTTTGCGAAGTAAGCGTCTGATTCTGAGATGCGCAAATCGTCAAAGCGTTGTACTGCCATGAAATAGGCTATTAGTGCGATGTGGTATTTGCTGTTGTATTTCCATTGTTGTTCTGCTGGTGCTTTTGGGTTGACTATGTCGCCAAGTGATGGTCCTTTGGGCATTTCCAGCAGCATGCTTGATGATGTGTCGAGTAGTGCGAATAGGAAGTCTGGTCTGTTGTTTACTTCTCTTTTGACTTTTGCGTTGATGTGGTATTTGTGTTTTCCAACAATCAATTCTAAAGTTTTTGTTTCGCTGTCAAAGCTTATTCCTATGACGTCTCTTGGTGAGTCTTCTTCTATTTCGAATTTTCTTTCGTTTATGTCGATGAGTGGGTATTTTTTGCTGTTCATTTTTGGCGGTACGAGCTCGAATGTTTTGTCGCTTGCGAGCAGCTCGTACAGTCCTTCCAAATATTCGAAGTTGGTCATCCAGCCTGGGCCGTGTCCTGCTTTTAGCCCGTTTTTGATGAGTGCTAGCTGGTTTTTCTTGTTGTTTAGCTCGTCTCCGAACCCGTCGCCGGAGTAGAACTTGTCGCCATCTTCTTCGTTTCCAGATTCTGGTTGTTTCCCTTCTTGTTCTTCTCCGCCGTTGTCTTGACTGTCTTTTTTTCCAGTGCCGTTGTCTTGTTTGCTTTCTTCTGGTTTTCCTCCTGAGCCGAACAGGCTTTGTTTTGGTGGGTCTTTGAGGAATTTGGCGAATTCTTCTGCGAATATTGTTGCTATTGTTGGCCAGTTTGCTTCGTTCATCATGTAGTTTCTTCTTCTTGCTGTATCTTTTACTTCGACTGGTTTTGTTCCTTGGTATACTGTTGTTTTCATGTCTGTTATTCCTGTTCTTTTGAGGAAGTTTTGGACTGCTTTGTTGAGTTCTGGGTCGAATGAGAAGTATTGTCTGACAAGCGCGTGGTCGTGTTTGTCTCCGTAGAGGTTTATTGCCAGTCTTCTTAGTCCTTCGTAGAACTTGTCGTATTTTCCGTTTTCTTTTTCTGCTTTTTTTCCTTGTTCTTTGTCGAACAGGAATGTTCCGGTTAGTGGTGTTATTCCTTCGTTGCCTGTTTTTTTGATTGTGATTTCGTCTATGAGGTCTTCTACTGCGTTTGCGAGGAATTGGAGTTTTTGTTTTTCTTGTATTTTTATTGCTTTTTGTATTGGTTCGATGAAGAGTTCTGATGCTTTTTGGAAGGTGCCTGCGCATCCGTTGTATTTTCTTGTTCCTCTGTGCCCGATTTCGTGCAGGAACAGGTCTGTGAGAAGTGTTTCGAGTGCTTTTTCTTTTGGTATGTTTTTCTTTTCGAGGTATCTTTCGGTGCTTTTGTCAAAAATTTGTTCTGTCCAGTCTGGGTTGTAGTTTATTTCTATTTCGTGGTTTAGTATGTTTATTTGCGCGTGTGTTTCTTCTGCCGTGTTTAGTTTGTAGTCTCTGAAGTATTCCTGTTCTCTTTTGATTTTGTCCAGTTTTTCCTTTAGTTTAGTTTTTTCCAACATTTTTTTTGCCTAATTCCAGTAGTTTTTCGTGGAGAACGATTGATTTGACGGCTTTGAGTGATTCGGCGTCAAAGAGTCCGGATATGGGGATGATTGGAGGGTCTTGTATTGTTCTGTTTGACAGGTTTAGATTAGTGGTCCAGATTTGACTTTTCCGTGGAAATGCTATTACTGCACTGCTTCCTTGCAAACTTACGAGTTCAAAGGTGTTTATCTTTTCGCATGATTTGTATATCTCGTTTTCGTTGAGGTATAGCCTGTCATTGCACGCGCATAGTGCTGAGAACGGGTAATCTCCTTCTTTTGTGTGCAGGGTTCCGTATCGCACTATTATGATTTTTGTCGGGTAGTCGACATTATATTTTATTAGTTTGCTAATTTCGTATTGTTCTCCGGCCTTTTTTATTTTAATAAAGTGGCTGTTTAAGTCGCTTGCTTTCGCCAGCCCAAAGAGTTCATTGTCTGCAGATGCTAATGCTTTTATGCATGATAGGTGGTTTACTTCTAGTTCGCTTTCTGATATCAGTACTTTTTTTTCAAGAGTGCTTTCTAAGCCTCTTCTGCTGGTGTCTAGGAGTGTTCCGTTGTGTTCTTCCAGGGAGAATGTTTCGTAGGGCTGTCCGGATTCTTTTAATATCTCCCAAAATTCTTTTAGCAGTCCTGATTTTATGATTTTTCTGCCCGAAAACAATTTTTTAATTTTCCTTCCGCAGGAATAAACCACGTCATCATCTTTGGTCGTGATTGCTGTTATTGTATCAAATTCACGTGCTAAGTTGTATGTTTTGTCTTCTTTCAAATCATGATATTTTAATGTGTAGGCATCGCCGCACAGAACTCCGTATGCTTTGTCCTCGCGTGC
>JBFYLW010000062.1:0-3510 GCA_041305185.1 Nanobdellota archaeon | reverse complement strand
CTAAGCCAGCTTAACCTTAACATGCCTTTTAGTCGAGAGCTTTTCTACAAGAGCATTAAATCTGCCGAATTGCTCATTAGCAAACATCACTTTTGAACCATCAATATCTGGACTGGGAATGCGCGTTGAAGGATTTGTTTTTTTACTATCTTTATCTTCAGGCTTTGGTGAATTATATTGCCTTGCCCATTCAGAATGCAGAGCATGATAAACAAACCATGCATGCCCCCTCTCGCCAAAATAAGCCTCGTTCATTTCTTTTCCTCTTTAGAAATTTCACGTGCACTCAAAATGTTCTCATAAAAAGAAAAAAAGGGAATTCTCCAACCATATGTTCTGAACTCGTATTTTTTCCCAGGTTCTATCTGTGCTTGTATATCTGAAGAATCCCATTTGCCTTCCAGAAAAGAATCAGTGTTTTCAAAAACCCTGACGCTGCTATCCTGCAATTTTGTAAAAACCAAATATTTATCTTTTTTGTCATACCTCTTGACTAATTTTTCTGTGACGGTTCCAACGTAATTGTCTCTGCTTAAATGAGGAGAAACAGCGCATGTGCCAATGCTCCCAATTGCAAGTACCAAACCAGCAAGGCCCAATAAAGTTCTGGATTTTTTTTCAAGCATCCAATCAAGGAAATCATGTGTCATTATTTAATTATCAAAAACTCACATATATAAATCTTTCGATTTGTAACTACTTGACAGTGATGTTTGAATCTGTTGTTCACTTCTCAGTAATCTTTATAAACCCCTCCCCTGTTTTTCCAAGAATATGCCAAAACAAACTGCAGCAGCAGTAGTGATAAAGAAGAAGAAATGGGTACAAATACTTGCACCCAAACTATTCAACGAACAGCCTATTGGAGAATCCTTCGTAGAAGATGTACAAGAACTCGTAAACAGGCACGTCAGCGTAAGCCTTATGATACTCACAAATGATCCCCAAAAACAAGCAATCAGCGTTTCTTTCAAGATAATAGGATCCAAGAACGGCATGGCCTTGACAGAATTAATCGGCTACAGAATGCTGCCATCAGCTGCAAAGAAGTTGATGAGAAGGCAGAGAGAAAAAATAGATGACTCATTCATCGTAGAAAGCAGCGACAAGAAAATACTTAGAATAAAGTCCCTGATAATCACGCGCGGAAGAACAACAGGCAACGTAATGGCAACAATGCAAAAACTGCAAAGAGCATACCTTGCAAAGATGATATCACAAATGGACTCGGAAAGCTTCATACGCGACATAATACAAAAGAAATTACAACACGGATTAGCACAGCTCCTGAAAAGGCTCTATCCTGTAGGCGCGTGCGAAATAAGACAATTAGAATTCATACCAACAGAAAAAGTCAAAGAATTAGGACTCAAAGTCACATTGCCTCCGGAAAAACTGCCGGAAATACCAAAACGAATAGAACGAGAAGAAAGACCTGCAGAAGAGACGACCGAAACAGCAGAACAACCTGCAGAAGAAACGAATTCTGCATAAATCATGCATCAATCAGAACTAAACCCGCTTGAACAAACCATATCTGAAGCAATAAAACAAGCAGTATCAGATGTACAAGAATGCGTTGAATACAAAAGAAAATTACTGCAATACGACAAGTCACTTGCCAATGCAGAACTTTTCTTAAGAGAATACCGGGACTGCAAATGGAAAGGAACAGCATCAGAATTATTCAGGGAAAACGTAAAGGAACACGTGATGTACTCCCATAAGAAAAATGCGTTCAAAAAATTATTGACTTTTGTAGGATTGGCAGCACTCGGCATGACAATAGCAACAGTCGGATACAAAATGAATATGAAAGAAGTTGGAATGATTGGCGATTTTGTCGGAGTGGGATCTGTTATCATGACGTATTTGTCTTTCAGGTTTGCGGGAGACAAAATGGAGAAGATTTATAACGCGCTAACAAGCGATGCAGATTCAGTCAATAAAGTGCTAAGACACATTTACACAGGTGAAAAATGCCGATAGATAACTACTTTGACAAAACAAAAGTCCGCGAAACAGCTGAAATGCTCAACTACATATCCGAAACATGCGAAAAACTTGCTAATTCAAAATGCCGATATTCGGAGCTTGCAGCAACATTTCTAACAGAATATGATACTGCTTTGAGAATCCAAAAAACAACTCCAGATTTACGAGAATGGTTTAATCACACACAAGCAATACTTGATTGCTGCGGCGGAGACACGCGAACCAAGCAGAAATTCAAACAAAAATTTCAAATAGTAAAAAATCACGATGATGCAATATGGGACGAAGCGTTATCAGAAATGTTTGATGACTCACCAACATGGCAGTACTGATAGGACACGGAGCAGAAGCAAAACTGTACAAAACAGGAGAGATTGTAGTAAAAGAAAGACCGCAAAAGAACTACAGATTAACTGAAATAGATGAGAAATTACGAAAACAAAGAACACGAAAAGAAGCCAAAATCATAGAAACAATGACTGAAATAGGAATACCAGCACCAAAACTCATCAAAATGTGCGACAAAACAATGAAAATAGAGATGAGCTTCATCAGTGGCGAAAAAGTAAGAGACGTCATGACTGTAGAACTAGCAAAAGAGATTGGACAAAAAGTAGGAATTTTACACAAAAACGACATAATCCACTCAGACCTGACAACATCAAACATGATTTTTCATGAAGAAAAGATACACTTCATTGACTTCGGACTAAGCTTTGTAAGCACGAAAACAGAAGACAAAGCAGTAGACCTCCATTTGCTCAACAGAGCACTGGAAAGCAAACACCACGAAATAAGCAAGAAATGCATGCAACAAGTGGTTGAAGGCTACAAGGAATCAAATCCAAAGGCAGAAGACGTTCTCAAAAGACTGGAAACAGTGGAAAAAAGAGGAAGAAACAAGAAGTGATTATTTCAGAATAATTGTTTTCAAACCTTTCACCCGTGCGAAATCATTATCAAAAGTCACGAGCTGCGCATAATTTGATTTGCAGACGGCTGCAATAAGAACATCAAATGGATTAATCATCTGGCCGGAACGCCTAAGTTCTCTCTGAATTTCTGCACCTGTTCTTGCTGCATCGAAAGTATGTTCAAGAATCTGCATTGATGACAAAATCTTCTCAAATACAAAACGATTCTTGTCAGATAATGAGCCGGCCATCACTTCGTGCACACAAATAGTTGTAGTGACCAGCGGTTCGTCTCCAAGAACCCTGCCAATCTTCTCTGCTTGTTTTTCATCATTAACTGCTTCTATTATAGCGCTTGAATCTAGTACGTACATCTTCAATCCTCTTTTCCATACCTTCCCCAAGACTTTTGCGATATTCCCAAAAACGCTTTCTGAACTCGGCAGCCTCTTCAGGGGTGTGCTTCAAAATGCCTGCAATGTCCTTAATCGTCAGAGGCTTTTTCCCAATACGCAAGAACAACTCGCTAAAACTCTCATCAGGCTTTTTCATACCTTTAATTGTATCATACGCATCCTCGGTAATGGTGATGGTTTTTACT
>JBFYLW010000061.1:0-4364 GCA_041305185.1 Nanobdellota archaeon | reverse complement strand
TCACTTCTGCAAACTCTTAGTCATAGCCTCAAGCTGCTTCATCATCTCAGTCAAATCCTGGAACTGCACATCAGCAGGAGGAGTGAACAAAGACTCAGAAACATCATAAGCCTCACATTTTGAATTAACCTTCTGAGCATTCTCAATAATCTCAGACTGAGTTTTAGGCCTGTACTGCTCAGCACCTTCAGACAAAGCCTTAATGTCCTCCAATTTCATAACAGAACCCTGCTTAGCCTGCCAAGTATACATCAAATCCTCTGTATAAATACCATGAGCATCAGCAGGAACAGTATCCATACGCATTTTACTGCCCTTCATGTAAATAGTAATAGTCTGACCAGACTGCTCAGAAACACACCTAATAGGCTTACCAAGCTGGACAGCCCTAGCAATATCCAGCATACCCGCATCAACAACAGGCTCAGGCTGCACTTCCAATTTAACTGGCGCAGACTGTGCTGAAGGCTGCACCGCAGGCTTAGCACAAGCAAACAAGAACATCAACAAAACAATCAACTGCCATTTCATTTTCAAACACCTCTACCACGCTGACTTCCAGCTAAATCACGAATGTCGTCAACAGTATTAATATCTTCTGGTGAACGATCCTCGCGCAATTTTACGAGCCTGGGAAAACGAAGCGCGTAGCCAGAAGAATAAGTAGGAGACTTCTGAATTTCCTCATAATCAACCTCAATAACAATCTCAGGCTTAACTTTAATCTCCCTGCCCTTTTCCTCAATAATCAACGGCTGCAAAAGCTGAGTCAACTGCTCAAAACTAACACCCTCCTCAACCTTCTCCTTAATCCCAGTACCAACACGACCAACCTCAACAAACTCATTAGTCTCAGGATCACGAACCGCAATAACAAAACTAGCAAGCCACTGGCCTCTTTTGCCCTCACCCCGCTCTGCACCAACAATAACAACCTCCAAAGTATCCATGGTAGGCTTGACCTTCATACCAAAACCAACACGAGAACCAGGCTTGTAAATACCCTGCAAATTCTTCATCATAATGCCCTCATTGCCAGCAGACAAAGAAGACTTGTAAAAATCATCAGCAACAGAATCATCATCAGTAATAATCTCTTCAGCAAGCTTAATCTCAAAAGGAACTTGCGTAATAATTTTCTCCAAAATTTTTCTCCTTTCAATAAAAGGAACTTTCAACAAGTTTTTCCCGTCACAAAACAAGACATCAAAAACATTCACTTCAACAGGAAACTTTCTTGACATATCCTCAATATCATACTTCCTCTTAATCCTCTGACTGATACTCTGGAACGGAAGATATTTTTTTGATTTTAAATCAAAACCAACAACCTCTGCATCAATAATGCAGTCACCATTCACATTCTTAGAAATCCTCTGCACAACATCAGGAAACTGAGCAGTCACATCCTCCAAACGACGGGTAAACAACTTAATCTTGCTGAACTTGTGAATTTGCAATCTAAAACCATCATATTTAAACTCGCACGCAGCAGGCCTGCCAACATTCTCAAAAGCGTCCTTGATATCTTTTGCTTTCTGAAACAACATCACCTTAACAGGCTTGCCGATTTTCAAAGAAACATTCTGCAAACCAGAAACGCCTTCTTTTGCGAGCTTTGCAACCTCGCCAAAATCATTCACGACATCAAGAGCCTCCTGGACGTAGCTGACATACTTAACGTAGTCAGCTCTTTCCTCATCAGATAACACCAGTTCATTCGTTTCTTTGTTATAGTTAACTCGGGCTTTTTCTCCAAAGAAAGCCCAAACAATAGAATCACGAACAGTACCCTCGCCAAGACCAACCCTCAATTCACCAAGAATAGTCCTGACAATATATTTCGCCTCAGCAGGAGAAGCAGAAGTCAACAATTCTGCAACTAATTGCACCTTCCTATCAACAGTGCCAGCACCCTCCATCCCAGCAATCTTCTGCAAATTATCAAAAACCTTCTGCACAATCAACGGCTGGGAAAACAAAGCAACCTGAGACTTCTTTTTTGTAAGCTCAGAAGCAACCATGCCAAGATCACCAGTCTCCTTCCAAACACTCTCAATCTTTTCCAAAGAAGCACCAGTAGCAACAGAAAGAGCCTTAACAAGCAATCTCGCAGCCATACCAAGCTCGCGCTGATCCCAATTAGGAAAAACACGACCCTGAACCAACAGCATAACTTTGTCAAGATTGTCAGCAGTTCTTAGAAATTCTGACAGGATAAAAGTTTTTTCCAGTCTTTTTGACGTCGCTTCTAAACGTTCATACACTCCAACCAAAACTGAATATTTCATTCATAGAAATGAAAAAAATAATAGTATATATGACTTACGCAGCCTTAGCAGCATAACCAGCTTTTCCTGCAGATACAGCAGGAGAGGCATATTTAGCACTGGAGTATTTTCCAATAGATGCCGCAGGAGAAGCATAAGTTCCAAGACTGGAATAATTGCTCGTCACATTAGCAGCACGGTCACCTGCAATAGCAGCCAAATCATGCTCGCCTTTCGCGGAAAAATATTCCTTCAAAGTATGCTCAACATCCAACTCCAACTTAATATTATCCTTCCCAAAAAGACCCTTTTGAGAAGCATGCACTAACTCGTGAGCAAAAACATAAGACTTAGCACGGGCATTAGAAACACCATACTGGCTGGCAAGCTGTGAAACCTTTGCATCAAAATCCTTAGAACCAATCAAAGCAGCCTCGTTACCATTAACAGCGAGACCAGCAACAGCACCCTCTAAATCAGCAGAACCAATCCTCGTAATATCATAAAACTCGCGACCTTTACCCTTCAAATGCTGATACAACTCTTTCCCCTCGCCCATCAAATACTGCTTAGCAACATCCTCAAAATTGCCAGCAGTATCACGATTAAAACTATAACCGCGCTTGTCAGGAGGCAGATTACTCCCAATATCATAACGCTGATTACCAATCCAATCCTTCAAGTTATCACTCTTCTCAGCCATCCTCTTCTGAACATCCAAAGAAGACTCATAAATCTCATTTCTAGTATAAGCCCTTGACTCACCCTTGTAAATCCTCGGATCAAAACTTTTAGAGCCCTCAAACAAAGCTTTAGCACGCTCGCCAAGAGGAGAATCTACAGCAAAGCTCTTCCACTTCTCAGCACCTTTTACAACATCCTTAATGCTTTGGGACATATCTGTCATATTAATGGTAATTAAGACTTACAAGAATAAAAACTTTGGTGACAAAAAAGTCAAGAATGCTTCTGATGCGTCAAACGTCAATACCTTTATAAATCGTTAATTTCACGACAGAGAATATGCCCGCGTAGGCTAGCTTGGATAGACTGGAGGGTTGCGGTCCCTTCGACCTGGGTTCAAATCCCAGCGCGGGCGTTTTAAGGTGGCAAAGTGACAGATAAAGTCTTGGTAGAAAGGGCTTATAGTTGTAAAAGCAGCGAATGGGAGCAGCTTGTGGAGTGGTATCACTCTTTCTTAGATGAAACGTGGGGTGATTTAAGATTGACAAATTTCATGCATGAAGACCTATTTTCCGGGGAAGAAGCAATCCTTAACGCGCATTTTCACGGAAACCTTGAGCAGAGAGGAGCCTATGATGTCGCTTTTGTAGATGATGATACAATTAAAAGAGAGCAGGCTCCATTGCCTGAAACTCACCCATTTAATCAAAGAAAATTAGAAGTTCTTTACAGGCAATACAAAGACAGAGTTGAAGTTCTGGTTACTCAGGAAGGGCCAGGTGTCAGCAAGGAAAAATTTTTCGGAATTATGAACGGCGATGTTGTTAGAAAACGTGAAGGTTACGGTCACCATTGTGGAATAGGTTTGCTCATGCTTCCCTGGCATTTTGGAGATTTCAAATGGGAAAATGAAGGCAAGACTATAACGCTGATAAAATATTTTCCACAGGCAGAAAGAAAGACGTTTTGCAAAAACCGTAATTATGAGCAATTGCAAAGCCGAGTTGAGAGGTTCATCAGGGAAGAAGTTCCCGACAACACAGCTTCCTCTAATTTGTTTGATGCGTTTTTGCTGGCATTATCCAACGCGCGCGTTCGAGGCAATCTTGAAGTGCCAGGCATTTACGAAGTTGGTGATGATAAGATAATGACTGAAGAAGATATCAAAGCGAGATTTCCGCCGGGTCACAAATTTAATGAGAGAAAAATATGGGTAGCGCTTAAACGTTACAGCGTTAAAGTGGATTTAACCATCACAAATGAAGGCAAGGAAATCAAATTCTATTTCTTTAATGACATCAAAAGTGGCAGAGCCAAGAGTAAATGTCAGGGAAGAGAGGGTGGCTTGAGAAAGATATCAAGTTTGGTAGATAAAATGTGGCAAGAGACTAATGGCGTTACTTTAGTTAA
>JBFYLW010000060.1:0-17051 GCA_041305185.1 Nanobdellota archaeon | reverse complement strand
CCAGAAACCCACAACTTATCACCAGCAGAAATAGAACGCGAAAACTTCTTAGAAGCAATATCACTGCCAATCATCACCTTCTTCTTATCCTTGTACGACAGCAACCTGCCGCTTTCAATCTCAAAATTATTCAAACTAGAAAACAAAGCAGCCTGACGAGCATCATCAGGAATATTATAACCAAAAAGAGTACGCTGAATATTGTTAAAACGAACATTAACACCACGAACAATATAACCACAAGACTCAACAACACCATTAACACCCTCAACCAAATCAAGCTCACGAGAAGTCAACTGACCAGGAGCATTCTCACCACTAAAACCCATCTCCTTAGCCTGAATAATAATCTTATCAGCACCAATCTTCTCAAACTGAGCATTAATAGTCTGCTGCAAACCCTGACCTAACGACACCAAAGCAACAACAGCAGCAACACCAATAAAAATACCAAGAATAGTCAAAGCAGCACGCTTCTTACGCTTTGAAACATTCTTAACAGCAATCTTGAAGAGCTCTAACATAAACCCTCCAACCGAGACAAATACTTCTTCAAACGAACAATAAACAACCTCTTAGTCCTCTTATCAGAACGCCTACCCCTAAGCCTGAAAGCCAAACGCGCAATATGCTTATTATCAGTCATCAAAACAATAGCAGTCCACGAATGAGGAGGATGATGACCCTTCAACTTCAATTCCAAATCAGCAAGCCAGAAAACCTGCTTCAACAACATCTGAAAATCAATCATGCCAACACGATACAAAGGCAAAAACTTACTATAAAACGCATTAACCAAATGCTTCAAATCATCAACATCACTCCTAACAGGAAAATCCTCACAACGCAATTTTTTACCATAAATTAAATGATAATAAGGCAAGTTTTTCACCCAACGCATAGGACCAGTCCTCAATTTACCAATCTGTCTCGAAATCCTCCCATGCTTCAACTCCCACAAAGCATAACCAGAAAAACCAATAAGCGGCACATCCTTACGATCATAACCACGAATCATCCCAGTAACAAGCTTTTGACCACGAACATCAGAAGTAATCACCCAAACATCAACATCACTATGAACATTCATCTCACGACGAACAAAACTACCACCAACATAAACAGAAACAATCCTATTATGAGGAATACTCTTCAAAATAATACGCAAAGCCCTCCTCAAAGACTTAACACCAGCCTTCTCCAAAGGAGTAACGTTCTTCCAACGCTTCCAAAACTCAATCATTGCCTTAAAGCCTCCACAGGAGGCAGTTTAGCAGCCTGACGCGCAGGAAAAACACCACTAAAAATGCCAACAAAAAACGAAAACGCCAAAGCGCCAACAATCAAATACCAAGAAAACGAAGCCTGAAGCACGCCAACAGATTGCGAACCAAAATACTCAACAGTCTTACTCAACCCCACACCAAGCAAAACGCCAACAACACCACCAGCAAGACCCAAAAGACCTGATTCCAACAAAAATATAGACATAATAGCACCATTACGAGCACCAATAGCCTTCATAATACCAATATCGTGAGTCCTCTCCAACACAGAAGTATACATAGTGTTCATAATGCCAATACCGCCAACCAAAAGAGAAATCGCAGCAATACCAACAAAAATAGCCTGAACAACACCCAAAATAGTATTCACACTCTTAATCAACTCCTCAGAAGTCTGAACAGTAAAATCCTCAAAACCCTCCTTCTGACCACGATCTCTTCGAAGAGCACGAGAAACACGCGCACCAACCTCAGAAGGAACACTACCAGAAGAAACCTGAGCAACAATCATGCTAAACCCATCAGGAATAGAAAGCAAATCACGAGCATCCTTTTCATTCATAATAACAGCATCATTATTCATGCCAGCCTTGTCAAGCAAGCCAACAACCTGAAAAGCAACACCATTAACCAACAACTTGCTATCCAAACTAACACGCTTGTCAAAAACGTCCTTACTCCACAAATTATAACCAACCAAAACCTTCTTAGAATCAGAACTTTTCAACATACGACCAGACAAAACCTTATAATTATTAGCATCAATAATCAAATCACGAGCCTGCCCATCAGGCAAAGTCACAGTAAACAAAGTCTTCAAAGTATCAGCAAACTCAACATTCACGCCCTTCAACAAACGACCACCAGCAATCTGAACACCAGGAACGTTCTCAATAACATTCAAATCATGATCACCAACAGCACCAGCAGTATTCGCGCCAGGAGGACCAAAACCAGCACTAGCACCCTGAACCATAATCTTATCATAACCAAAACTCCCAATCTGCTGGTTAATCACATCCCGCATACCTTGTCCTAAACTAATCAACGCCACCACCGCGGCAATACCGATAAAAATGCCAAGCATAGTCAAAGAAGTACGCAAAAACCTCTTCTTCAAATCACCAAAAGCGATTAAAAAATAATCTTTAACAGCTGACATTTTCGCCTCTAATAAAATTATAATATCGCGCGATTTCAATTGCAATCATTTCTTCTTACGACGCCTGAACCACCAGTAAAGCACAATACCAACAATCACAACACCAACAATAATAGCAGTCCAAGGAGTAGAACTCTTGCCAAGCTCTGCAGCAGTAATAATCCTCAACGGCAAATCATACTGAGTTGAAAAATCAATATTGTACGGGTCCTTAAACTCCAAAGTAACAGATAACCGCGGACTCTCAACTAAAGGCTTCACAGTAAAATCAACAGTCTCAAAATCATCTGAATCAAGATTCCCAACATAAGCCTCATTAGAAGGACTCAACACATCATAATCAGGAGTCTGAACCAGCTTGACAGTCAAATACTTCATGTTCACAACACCCTTATTAACAACCTTCAAAGTAACAATACCAGGAACCTTTTTAGAACCAAAATCAGTCTTATCCACAGTCAAACTAATCTCAGGCTTAGCATTAACAACCAAACTAATCTTAGCAGTATCAGAATACTCCTTATTCTTCTCATCCACATACTTCAAAGTCACAGGAATATTATACACTTTCACCTCAGTAGAAGTGTCAGAAGCAAGCTCAAACGAAACAGTCTCAGTCTCACCAAAACCAATAAAATCAACACGCTTCTTAGCACCACTCCCTATCGTACTGAACTTACCATCCTCAAGGTCAATCGAAACATCAACGTTCTTCACAGCAATCCTGCCAGCATTACGCAACTGCAATTCAACCTTAACAGCCTGACCAGGAGTGATAGGAGAGGGCGTAACCTTATACGAATCAACAACAAGCACAGCATTCTGAGTCTGAATAGAAATAGGACTCTCCAAAACAATCCATTGCTCACTATCATACTTGAACTGGAACTTAACATCACTATCACCATTAGGAGCAGTAGGGTCAACAAACACTGAAAACTTCACAACCCTGCTCTCAATAGCAGAAACACTACCAACATCATACTCACCCTTAGCACCAGCAGGCAAACTAAAAGGATACTCAGGAACAAACTTCACAGCCACCCTATCTGCCTTAGTGCCAGCATTACTAAGCTCAACCCACACATCAACAGTGTTACCCTGCTCAGCAGGAGCAGGCTCATAACGAAGAACATTAGCCTTCATCATAGCACCACCAGCAGCTTGAACGCTAACAGCGAGCAACAACACCATCATCAATATTATTACTTTTTTCATTTCACATTACCTCCTCTTAATAATAATTCCATCCTTCAAATTTTCAACACGATCAGCAAAACGAGCAAGAACATCATCATGAGTAACAAGCACAATAGTCTTATCATGATGCTTATGCAATTCTTTTAAAAACTCCATAACCTCTTTGCCAGTCTTACTATCCAAATTACCAGTAGGCTCATCAGCCAAAATAACAGGAGGGTCAACAGAAAGTGAACGAGCAATAGCAACACGCTGCTGCTGACCACCAGACAACTCGCCAGGCTTGTGATGCATCCTGTCACCCAAACCAAACTGCGTTAAAAGCTTCACAGCACGCTTCTTCCTCTCCTCTTCAGGAATACCCTGAAAAGTCATAGGCAAAACAACATTCTCAAAAGCAGTCAAAGTCTCAATCAAATTAAACTTCTGGAAAATAAAACCAATCTTCCTACCACGAATAGTAGCAAGATCACTCTCAGACATCTTTGAAATATTCGCCCCATCCAAGTAAATCTCGCCACGAGAAGGAACGTCCAAACAACCAACCAAGTTCATAGCAGTACTTTTTCCAGAACCAGAAGGACCCTGAATCGCCAAAAACTCGCCAGGCATAACATCCAAATTAATACCTTTCAAAGCGTGAACAACATTATCACCCATCTTATAAGTCTTCCAAACGTTCCTCAACTGAATGATGGGCTTCATGATTTCAACTCCTTCAAAGCATTAGCAAAAATCCTCTTAATACGAACGGCTTTCTCCTTAACCAAACCTTTCTTTAAAATCCTGCACAGCTCAGAATTAAAAGCCTCCATCTCAGGATTCAACTCCTTAAAAGGAACCTCACCCTTCCTAATACTCTCAACCACATTAGCAGGCACAGACATGTTCTCGCCAGTCATAGCAGAAAGCACCTTCATACCCTCAACAAAACTGTTAGTGAACTCAGCACGCTTAGCCTCAATAGCGTGAAGCTTTTGCTTACCCTCAGCAGTCAAAGAAAACTCATTAGAACGACCAACACTCTTAACACTCACAAGACCCTCTGCCTTCAAAACGTCAAGCAAAGGATACATGCTTCCAGGAGAGGGTTTTGAGCCAGTCTTATCCTCAACAAACTTCATCAAAGAATAACCAGACTTCGGACCTTCGGCAAGAGCTTTCAGCACAACAATCTTCAAAAATCCGCGAATCATAGAGGCATTCATGTATCGGTGCCGATATATCGGATGTGATGTATCGGAAGTGATGTATCGGAAGCGATAGTATATAAATGTTTTGGAAAGTCGTAGTCACCTCACAGTAGAGAAAAGATTTATATACTGTGAATCTGCTCTCACCGATATGAGAAATATAGTCTTACAACCAGAACAACTTCTAGTACCCGGAGAATACGAACTGGCAGATGACACAGTCCTAAAAGTATACTTCAGAGTATTTGACAAAGGACACGGCGCAGACCTGCCCCCAGCAATCGTTGCAAGAAGCGACGTGATAAGCTCAAAGAACAGAAGTGCAGAATTAGAACAAAGAATAAGAAGAAAAAAAAATTGGGTGGCCCGCGGAGGAAACCCTCAAGACGCTTTACAAAGCGCTGACGAACTAATAGAAGCGTACAAAAATCTCTCACAAAAAATTGAAAGTTCCCCCTATTACCTATTAGACGGAAACCACAAAAGCGCAGCAGCAACCCTGACACGCCAAGGCATTCCAGCATTAGAGCTGCAATCAGACAAGGATATCGCTGAAGTCAAAAACATGATTGAAAAAGGAGAAATATTCAATTTCAACAGAGACGAAACCACACTAACTGATTTAGTCCACTCATTTGAAGCATACATCCTCGGCATAAAAGGCGAACAGCCAAAAAATATAAACTATTTAAGAACAGTAAGAGAAAGAATTAATGAATTAGTCTTTAACGGAGACCTGCCAAAATACATGATAAACAGGTACAGGGCAAATAAATAAAAAAAAATTAAAAGAAAAGCTCTTTAAGAGCCCAGACCAATAATACCAGAGCAAACAGGTAGACAAGCCAGAGCTCCTTGACAGCCTTCTTCAAATCAAGCTTTGCATAAAGGGGCTTGGCAAACGGAATCAAAGCCATACCGTAAAGCATACGCAAAAACAATGCAACAGCCAAAATCTCATAAATCCTTACGCCCGCAGTGTACAAGAAGTACAAAATAACAACAGCCAGAACAAAACAAGAATAATACGCAGCCCTCTCATACTTCAAAATGCTCTTTCCAAGCTTCAAAGCCTCCTTAGGCATGAAAAACACCACAAACATCTTCAAAGCAATCATAACAATAGCTATCAAAGCCAAAATTTCAATAGTTCCAAACATAAAATCACCTCTTTTTAGAAAACACAAGAAAAAATATTATAAATAGGTAATGTACGAAAGAACGTATATGAAACTAATCATAGTCAGACACGGAGAAACAGAAGAAAACGCCAAAGGAATATGCCAAGGACAAAAACTGGGCACACTAAGCGAAAAAGGCAAAGAACAAGCAAAAAAACTAGGAGAAAGACTCAAAAACGAAAAAATAGACAAAATCTACGTCAGCGACTTACAAAGAACAAAAGACACAGCACAAGAAATCATAAAACACCACCCGAAAATAGAAGTCATTCACACGCCAGCACTAAGAGAAAGAAACTGGGGAATATTTGAAGGAAAAACAAGAAAGGAAATGATAGAAGCAGACTTCAATGACGAAAATTACAGGCCGGAAAAAGGAGAAACAAGAAAAGAAGCAACACAAAGAGTGAAAGAATTCATTGAAAAACTAATAGAAACAGAACACAACAAAACAATACTCCTAGTAACACACGGCGGACCAATATTCTACCTCCTGCTCCACCTCTTCCAAAAAAAATGGGAAGAACACGAACAATACCACCACCACAACTGCGCGCTAACCATTCTTGAAATCAACGGAAAAGAAAAGAAAATAGCAACATTAAACTGCTGCAAACACCTAACCCCTGAGCAATAAGTAAACAAAAACAAGAATAACAAGAACAGCCAGGCCAACCAAAACAAGAATACGCTTATTGCGCTCAGACCCGGACAACAAGGACTTCTGCTTCTTCCACTTCTTCTTATTCACAAGACCAATAATCACCATAACAAAGCCAACAGCAGACAAAACATAATTATGCAAAGGAATACCAACAGCAGTCCACACCATGCCAGACAGGAACAAAGTATAGTAATCAATCCCCTTTCTCCTGCCAAAGAAAAGAAATATAACAAGAAGAATAAATAACAATACAGCAATGCCAATCATCAGCCAAAAATGCACATCTGCCATAGAACACAAAAATGCCCAGACCATATATAAAATTTGCTCAAACATCCGGACAATCTAGCCATAAAAGCCTAAAACAGGCAATATACCGCCAAATACAAGGATAGCATAAAACAAAAGATCTTTCTTGACCCTTGGAAAAATCCCTTCTTTTGATTCTGCAACACTTAAGACAGAATAAGAAAAAGAAGCAACAAAATTAAAGATGAAAAATATCAAAGACAACTTCAGACTAATCACCATCGACAAGAGAATTCCCAAAACGTTCATCAAAAAAGCATAACCCATCAAGAAAGTAACATAACCATAATCGTCCCACATTTTCGGCATCCTGGAATAAGCCAGCTTAGACCTGGCAAAAATAGAACTCAAAAACAAAGGAATAGCCAAGGTCATCTGCAAAGGAACCAAAATAGACTCCCTGAACAAACCAGGATTTATTGAAACAATAATACCAAAAACCGTAAAAGCAATAGCCAGCAAAGTACGATTGATATCCAACCTAACCTTCGCCTTAACCTCTTTTTCCTTTTGGTGCACAACAGTATCCAAAATCAAGCATTATTTAAATTTATTGAAATCAGCTGAACAAAGCGCCAATCCAGCCGAAAATCTTCTTAAAGAAATTTGCAATACCAGAAGTAGCCTTGATAGCAGCAGCATCACTAAAGTTGGTAGCAGTTAAGTTAACCTCAGGCAATTCAGGAGTAACATACTTCTGATCAATCTCTTCAGAAACATTACCCTTAACTTCTTCTTTCTTGGCAGAAGCACTCTTCTTCATAGCCTCAATCTCCTCAGCAGTCAACTGCTTCACACACTTGCAAGAAGAACAAACATAATCATCAGGACAATCATCATCCTTCTCACAATCCTCATCAGGATGCCTATAATTATCACCACAAACAGCAGGCTTGCTCTGAATATCCTTCAAAGCAGCAGCAGCAATCTTGCAAGTACAATCAGCCTGACAAGAACCATACTCTGAAGAAGACTTACCAAAACAAATACTGCCAGGAGGGTCGCACTCCTCACCTTTGGACTTCTCAACAATCTTATCACCACAATCAGAAGAAGTCTGAGCAGTAGTTGTAGTCGTAGTTGTAGTATTAGTAGTTGAAACTGCACCAACACAAGCACCACGCTCACAACCAGCAAAACCAAGAGAAATACAATCATAAACATCAGACTCGCGCTTGTCCAAACGGCAATAATACTCCTTCAACCACTTACTAGCATTAGTAGAAACACCATCAGAAGAAGACAAACAAGTATCATCAAGAGTTGTAATACCATATTTAACAGCACCCTTAATCTTCAAAGCAGCATCACTCCTGTGAGAACCGCCACTATCAGTATCAGCGCAAATAGTATCATTAGCCGCAAAAACAGCAGCAGCAAGAACAACCAACATACACAAAAACATCCATACACGCATAAAGACCACCTCGGTCTTACTACACAAATTAAGGCAACCTTTAAATATTTTATCCTCTAAAGTGAAACAACATGAAACAACTATGGGTGGTGCTTCTGCTGATGCCAATAGTACTGGCAGCAAACATTGAAACATCTGAAACAATCATAACACTGGAAAAAAACACTGCAAACATAGAAAACCACATGATTCTGACATCAAAAGAAGACATAGGAAATTTAACACTTATCATGCCACCTGAATTTGAAGACTTGAAAATATCAATAGATGGCGAGAAAAGAAACTGCTTATTACAGCTCGAATTCGCAAGATGCGGAACAGTAACAAACGGAACCCACACATTAAACACGAGCTATAAAACACACTATCCAATAGCAAGCGTGGGAGACAACACAATCATAAAATACACCGACAAGCTCCCATACCCGGCAGAAAAACAAATGATAACAATCAAACTGCCAGTAGGATACATAATACCAAGAGAAAAAGGCAAAGACGAAAGCTTCTACATAACACCAAAAACAAAAGAAACATACTCAGACGGGCAAAGAATAATACTATATTGGGAACAAAAAGGACAAGAACTCCCAATATCAATAATAGCAAGACAAGTCATAGGAGGACTGCCAGCATGGTGGGTGCCGGCAATACTCGCAGCACTATTAATAGCAGGAACAACAACCTGGTTTGTAGTACACAAAACAAAGGCAAAAACGCCAAAACCTACAAAAAAGAAAACAATAATACCAACACTAATAGACAACGAACAAAAAATAGTCAACTTCCTGAAAGAAAACGGAGAAGTCTGGCAAAAACAAATACAACAAGCAACAAGCTTCTCAAAAGCAAAAGTCAGCAGGATACTCAGGAATTTAGAAGAAAGAGGAGTAATAACCAAAACAATCTACGGAAACACGAACAAGATAGCACTGAAACATTAAACAACTTTCTTTATATCAGAAAAAGTCTCAAACAAGAAATCAGGCTTTTCAGCCTCCAACCTGCTCCTGACATGATAACCCGTGCAGATGCCAGCAGACAATAAACCTGCCTTTTTCGCAGCCTGAATATCATAAATAGTATCCCCAGTATACAAGGTCTGACCAGGAACAAGATTATTCTTTGCACACAAAGAAACCAAACCCTCAGCCTTATCCTTTGAATTACCCTGAAAAACATCAAAAAAGTAATCAATATCATACAACCTGGCCTCACGAAGAAGATTTTCCACCGGATGACTGCTCAAAACAGCAAGAAACAAGCCTTTATCTTCCAAAAACCTCAAAACATTAGCCACGTCAGGATAAACAAAAGGGTTAACACCCGAATCATGAACCTCAGTGAAATACTTCCTGTAAAGAGCAAACAACTTATCAGAATCGTCATGAATGCCATTATTATTAAAAAACTCAATAGGAGTCATAGTAGTTCTCGGAAGCCATTCCTCAAAAGACATAGTTGGTTTTCCATAATCCTCAAGAACCCTGCTATTAGCCAGATAAACAGGACTGCGATCATCGCTAATAACACCACTCCAGTCAAAAATCAATGAATCAATCGCCATAATAAGAGGATAAAAGCACCCCTTAATAAATTAAACGGGTTGTTTCACCTTGTTTCACCCTGTTTCACGGAGTTATTTAAAAGGGATAATATACCATAAAGAGCATAAGCCACCATCCACGAGTGTGCGACGGGGGTCCACGAAACCCCCTCGCTACTCACTATTCTGATGAAAAAAACATTCCTAAAAACAGAGAAAGACGTCAAAGAGTTCATAAAAGAACTCACCAAAGAACAAGATACTATAAAACAACTTCTGGAAGATAGAAAAGAATAAAAACCGCCTAAAAACTGCAAAAAATACAAAGGGTGGTAATATGAGCGATCATGGACAAATAGCAGTAGTAGACATTTCAGAAGACAAAAAATTCTCAACAAACGTGGCAAAAATGCTAGGCATACAGCCGCACAAGACAACAGTAACAAAGTTTGCAGACGGCGAAACAAAAATCAAAATAGAACAAAGCGTAAGAGGAAAAGACGTATACGTATTCGTAACATACCAGCCAGACATCGGAGAACACTTCTACGAATTAATGAATGCAGCGCTAGCCTGCCAGTCAGGAGGCAAAGCAGCAAGACTCAACGTAGTAATGAATTACTGCTATGGAATGAGAGGAGAGAGAGTAACAGGACCAAGAGAATCAGCACAAGCAGTAGTAGTAGCAAGAGCACTATACGCAATGGGAGTAGACCAAGTACTAACAACAGGCCTCCACAACGAAGCAGTCCCAAGCATATTTCAAGCAGTAGGAGAAAAAGGAGGAATACCAGTAGAACATTTGTCATTCGAACCCCTTGCAGGAAATTACACGGCAAATACGATAACCCAACAAAAAATCGAGAATTCCACCATGGCAAGCCCTGACGTCGGCGGAACAAAAAGAGTGGAAAGAGTCAGGACAATAGTAGAAAAAACGTACAACCTCCCAATCGAATTAGCAATAGCATACAAGGCAAGAACAGGAGACGACAAAACCGAAGTACTCAAAGTAATAGGAGACGTAAAAGACAGAACAGTATTCATATATGACGATGTCGCAGGAACACTTGGAACAATAAGGTCAGCAGTCCACGCAATCAAAGAAAACGGCGCGAAAGAAATCTACATAATGGAAATCCACCCAGTCCTGTCAAAAGGATATGAAAAAGACCTTGAACTAGTGTGCAACGATGACACAGTCAAAGAAATAGTATTCGGAAACACAATCCCACTAAAAGGTTTGGCACTCACACACCCAAAAGTACGCACAATACCATTAGAACCACTAGTCTCAGAAGCAATCGAAAGAATGAACCTAGACCACAGCATGAGCGAACTCCACAACCCGCAAGAAATAAGAAAAATATATGAAAAATGGAACCTTATGTCAAACCCAAAATACGTAAAGTTTTAACACTTATCACAAAAACCAAACTTGCCTTCCTTGGACAAACCAACAATAGCATCTTCCAACTTCTTGCTATGCTTTTTCAAGTCAACCTCTATTTCATCAAGCATTTTCTCACACAAAGGATGATTGGCAGTCTTAGCATCCTTCCTATACTGGTCCAAACGCCAGATAATACGCCTGAAATCAACCAATAAAGCCGTCTTGTTGAAATTACAATTGTGCATACAAATCACCTCTCTTTTTCATATATAGTAGAATATCAAGTTTAAAAATTTATGCGCTCGTGACTGCCATCAGGATACAAAGAAATCAAAGAACGATCTTCAACAGGCCGCCATTCACGACCAGCAAAAGGCTCAGAACTCACAAGAACACCCTTTTTATCAACAGAAAGATGCATCTGATAATAACCCGGCTTCTTATAACGCACGCCAACCAGCACCCTATCAGGACTCACCAGAACACAATTAGCGCCATAAAAACCATCAAGCATTGCCAAAGCAGAAGCAAAAGAAGCATCATCAGAACCCATATGCTCCTCCAAATGCCGGGCAAGACGCAAAGGGTCATACTGCCCATTAGAAAAACGGGCATTATAAAAAACAAGAAAAGACTTGAGCTTAAAAGGATGAGTCATCTCAATATCAGCACCAGTCCTGGCCTTTCTCGCATGAAAAACAGCAATATCAGAAAAAGAACCACGATACTTATCAAGACCAGAATCTTCAAGACAAGAACAAACAGACCGGTCAGCAAACAAATAACCATTAGAACGAAAAACAGCACCCCAACCATCAACATGACCCTTCTGCGCCATAAAACGCAAACTATCAATCATAAAATCAATAGAAACAAGCCCTGAAGCAGCAATCATACGACACATAACAATTCGCTAAAAGCAGCCATTAAAAAAGATTTCCATACTCTAATGCTCAGGAACATACAAACCCTGTTTTTCAAGATATTCAAAACCCGCAGCACGATTGTACTTCAAATCAGCAAGAACATGAGTATCACTGTTCACCATAACCTTATTTGCACGTGCAAGAATCTTTTTAAGAAGACGCAAATCAGACTTGCCACTCAATAAATTGCCAGTATTAAACTCCATCGGAATGCCATAATCATTAGCAGCACCAATCACCTGCTCAATATCCACATCTTTTGCAAAAAGCTTGGAATCAGGATGGCCAATGCAATTGATTTTTTTATGATACTGCGTGATAGCATTCAAGTAAGCCTCAGTAATCCTCTTCGGCTTGTTCTGGAAAACACGATCATGAGCAGATAAGACGACAAAGTCAGATTCAACACCCTGAATATCAAAACAAACATCACCATCCCTGTTCAACAAATCAGCTTCAACGCCAAAAATCACTTCAACCTTGTTAAAAACATTCTTCCAACGATAAATAATAGAGCGAAAAGTCTTTTTACCAATCCCATCAGAATCAAGAGTTGCCTGAGAATGGTCAGTAATGGCAATCTTTGCCAAACCAAGCTTTCCAGCATACTGAACAATCTCATCAATACTATTCAAGCCATCAGAAAAATTTGAGCTATGAATATGAAAGTCTTCCCTGCCAGGATTAACAATTCTCATAGACAATAAGAGCATAGAACAGGCTTATAAATCTTTTGCTACTTAAAAGTAGTTATCTCTCCACATATCCTGAAACAACACTGCCAGGCAGAACACTGCACTTTTTGCACACGTAAGTGCCAGGGTTGAGAACAGAATTACAGCCAGCCTGCGCACCAGACTCCAGAACAGCACCAAACTTCCTCAAACCAGTGCTCTTCTTCTCCTTGCCAATCACAACTTTAATGACATCACCATCAAAACGCAAATTAGCAAATTTAGCGCCAGCACCAAGATTACATTTTCTGCCAATAACGCTGTCACCAACATAATTAAAATGAGCACAATGAGAACCATCCATGATAATGGAATTTTTTATCTCAGAAGAGCCAATCTTGCAATCACTGCCGATAACACAAGGACCTCTCAAATAAGCAAAAGGACCAATAATAGTATTTTCGCCTATAATCACAGAACCCTCAATGCGAGAAGGAGCCTTGATAATGGAACCTTTGCCAAGAACAATAGGAACATCCCACTTCACACCAGTCTCAATCTGACCCTGAATGTCCTCTTTTTCAAGAGCCAGTTTGTCTAATATTTTTAATGCATCCCAGGGAAACTTCAAAGAAACCTTTGACTTCAAAACATCCTGAAGCCAGCTTTCAACCTCTTTAGCGAACTCCATAACAAGAAGAAGGACAACCAGACTTATAAATTTATTCACTATAGAAACTTTTATTAATCAATCCAAAAGAATAACCAACATGGCAATATATACAAAAGACCTCACAACAGAATTAGCAGAACTCGAAGAGAACGTTAAAACACAAACAAGCACCTATGCATCCAACACCCCCGCAATAATATTCTCAGCAAAAGAAACAGCACTCCAAGTCACAGCAGGAAGAATATACGTGCTCATCTCAAACACATTACAAGAACTAAAAGAAATAGTGATGCTGATAAGCGACAAAGACTACAAAGACAGCGTAAACATCGGAATCATAAAATACCTTGAAAAAATCAGAGACTTCTACGAAGAAATAGCAGCAAACAAAGGAGTAATGAAAAAAAGCACTGAATTCTCAAACAAAAGAATACTCGAACCATTCGAAACAATACTAAAAAGAGCAGAACAACTAACGCAAATGTACGCAGGCGTTGAATGAACATCAAAAAAACAAAATGGCACTCTTACTGCACCGGTGACTTAGCCAAAGGGTGCAGGCTGTGCGTCAAAGGAAAAAAACTAGTATTGTTTATCACAGGACTCTGCGCACAAAAATGCTTCTATTGCCCTGTTTCAGAACACAAGTATGGCAAAGATGTTGTTTATGCGAATGAATGGAAAGTGGAAGACATCAACAACCCAAAAGAAATGCTCGAAGAAGCAAGACTAACAGAAGCAGAAGGAGCAGGAATAACAGGAGGAGACCCACTCGTAAACGTAGACAGGTGCGTACAATACATCAAGATACTAAAGCAAAGATACGGCAAAAAGTTCCACATACATTTATACACGCCACTGAAACTGGTCAATGAGGAAAGATTACAAAAATTATATGACGCAGGCCTGGACGAAATAAGATTCCACCCAGACTTAGATGATGATAGTTTGTGGCAAAAAATAGAACTCGCAAAAAAATACGACTGGTCAATAGGAGTAGAAATACCAGCAGTACCAGGATATGAAGAGAAAACAAAGAAACTGATTGACTACATTGCAGACAAAGTAGAATTCTTGAATTTAAACGAACTCGAAAGGTCAGACACGACAGCAGCACACTACAAGCTGGACTTAATGGGGTTCAAGACAAGAGACGACATAAGCTACGGCGTAGCAGGAAGCGAAGAAACAGCACTAGAATTACTCGACTACGCCAAAACAAAAGGGCTAATAGGACACTATTGCACAGCAAAACTAAAAGACGCAGTGCAACTAAGAACAAGAATACAAAAAAGAGCAGAAAACGCTGCGCTTTCCACTGACGCAATAACAGATGAAGGAACTCTAGTAAGAGGAGTTGCATATTTACCCGAATTAGCACCAGGCTTCGGATACCACGACAAACTAAAAACAGCAAAAAAAGAAGAAAAAATGCCGAAATTACTGGAACTAAAAGAAAAACTAAAGAAAAAAAGCATAAATGCAACAATAGACGAAAAAAAATTCAGGCTGTTACTGTCAGAAAAACAGGCACGCAATAAAAAAGAGGAAATCAAACAACTAGGACTAAAGCCAGCAATAGTAGAAGAATACCCAACAGCAGACGCGACAGAAGTCGATATAGAATTCTTGTAATTACCACGACTGCACTTTAATGTATTTCCTCTTTGCAAGATCATAATCAGAATCGCCTGATAAAAGAGCGTCACAATTTGAAATTTTTGCGGTGGCAGCAACAAAAGCATCAAGCAACGGAACATTATATGTCAAAGACACTCGGGCGGCTTCGCTCGCAATCATTTTTTCCGGAAAAACAAGCCTGACTTTTTCAGAATCCCCTGTTGCTTCAAAAAAAGCATCAATTTTTTGCTGCGACACCCCCCTTTGCAACAATTTCTTTGTCGCCTCTGCAAAAACAACCAGCGGAATCAAAATCCAATCTTTTCCAGACTTTGCATTTTCAAGAATTCTAACGGCTTTTGGTTCCTGCGAAAAAAGGCCTAAAAGATACCAGGTATCAGCACAATACCGCATTGTTCACCTGCGCTCGCTCTTTCTCTCTTCAACAACTTCCTTCCAAGCCTGACGCCAATCAAAAGGAGGAATGCTTCTAATAACCTCAAGCATGCGATCCTCAGGACTTATAATTTTCTTCTTCTGCAACACAATCTCCCCTCCAGGCCTGTGCACCACAATAAACACGTCATTTTCCTTCAGCTCATCATCATCCCTAATCTTCTTCGGAATGGTAATCTGCCCCTTCTTGCCAAGCTTAACCTTGTCCGTGAAAAAATCGTGAACCTGCTCCATACAACATACTAAAAAGTCGGAATTTATATACTTTTCGGAAAAATAGGAAAAATCGGAAATTATCGTTTTTACTATAAAGTAGTAAAAAGTAGCAAGATTTATATAGCAGAGTATATAGATGACGTTCTATGAAAGTCAAAGTCTCAATATCGATAGACGAAGAAACGCTCCAGAAAGTAGGCGAAAAGCTGGCAAACGGCACCTACAGGAACAAATCACACTACATAGAATACGCAGTAAAAAGGCTTCTTGAAAATGATAACAACAGATAAAACAACACCAGAGAACATAACAGAATGGCTGACAGACTTTAACACTTACAAGAAACTATGCAAACAATTCAGGAAAGGATGGCTCCTCAAACCAAAACAAGACGAAAACCACTTCCTGAAATCACGCCTAGGAATAGAAGAATACGCAAAACTAATGACAAAACTACTCCCGGCAACAACACTGGCACGCATAAGCAAGGAGAAAATGACAGAAATAAACCAGTACTTGAAAGAACATGAAAAAGACATACTCAAATTCGGCTATGTATCAGAAGAAACCTGCCTCGACCACAAAACAAAAACCTCAGCAAAAGGAGGAACATTCACAAAAGTGACAACCTATCTGCCAACAGCAGACAGAGCAATAGAAGTAACAAACTTCGTCAAAGCATTCACGTCAAAAAAAGATTACGAAGCAGCAGTTGCTGCAGAAGACAGACTCACACCATTATTCCCAGATTTAGTTTTGAAATACGCTTTGAAAGACGAAAAGAACAAAATAATGGCATACCCCTTCATAGAAGGACAAACACTATGCGACGCGTTCAGAACAGAAAACAAACTCACACTAGCAGAAAGAGCAGCAGAAATGCTCACAGAACTGCATTTGAGAGGAAAAAACGAAGCAGAAAAAATGCCAGCACCAAAATACACAAGCTCATTCAAAAAATACTTCTTCGAAAAAGCAGGAGCGAAAGGACTTGACGAAATACTGACGCTATTTGAAGAACAAATAGCCAAACCGCTCTCACAAGAACCACAAAGCCTAGTCCACGGAGACGCAAAAGCAAAGAACGTTTTGCTCACACCAGAAGACAGACTGTGGCTGATTGACCTGGAATTAGCCA
>JBFYLW010000059.1:0-7485 GCA_041305185.1 Nanobdellota archaeon | reverse complement strand
AGACATTCATACCCAAGAAACACAATGGGCGGCTCAGCACTACAAGCATGCCTACAAAGATGCTATGAATCAAGCGCTGTAAGCCAATACCCCTCATTCCCAACAGGACAGTTCGCAGTAGCAGGCGCGAAAGAATACGGCGGACCGATAAGAGGAGTAGCAATAGAAGGCTCAAGAGCATTCTCAGGCGGAAGAGCCTATCAGTTCCCCACACAAAGCTGTTACACCTGCAGCTGCATGAAACAAGGAATAACCTCTGCAACAAGAGAAGCAGCAGTAAGAGTGTGCACAGAAAACTGTGAAGGAACAATAACAAGCACTTTAGCAGGCGAGTGCTAACTTATTCTTTTTCCTTCTTAGAAGCAATCTTAGAAATCTCAACACGACCCTTGCCTGCTTTGATAACTACTTCGTCACCTTCCTTAATTTTTGAAGACATAGTCACAACCTCAGGCAACAACATCCTGTTTCCACGAAAATCCATAACACCCTCAATCTCGTGCTGAGGAACAAGCTCCTTCATGATTTCCTCTTTACCCTTCTGCATAAACTCCTTAGTCTTCTTGTACAGAAAATCAGCAAGAATGGCAGCAACATTAATCTTAGTAACTTTAGTAATGCCCTGAAGACCTGGAGACAGGTTAACCTCCAAAACAAGAGGACCCTTAGGGGAAGGCAGAATATCAATAGCACAAATATCACAGCCGCAGGAACGGGCAGCCAAAATTGCAGCATTCTTAGCCTTGGAATCAAGCTCAAGCTTCTCACCATGACCGCCAGAATGAATATTAGAACGCTTCTCACCCTTGGCAGCAACACGCTTCATAGCAGCAGCAATCTTCTCACCAGCAACAATAACTCTATAGTCTTTGCCATCAGTTTCAATGTATTCCTGAATCAAGAAAGGCTGCTTAAGCAAAGCCAAAGCATCAATCATGGAACTAGCGCTCTCAGGACTGTCAGCAAGCATAACACCCTTGCCATGAGTGCCAGCAGGCAATTTCATAATAACAGGAAAAGGAATCTTCTTCACAATCTTCTTACCAGCCTCAGCAGTAGAAGCAATATAAGTAGTAGGCTGGGGAACACCAAACTCTTGGAATTTCAAATGACTAAGCACTTTATCATGACCAATAGTATAACTTCCTGGCTTCAAAGGCATATAAGTATCCTTTTGCAACAAAGTAGTCAAAGCACGCAATAAAACAGCATACCTAAAACTGCCCTTGGCATAAATGCAGTCATACTTCGGCAAAGGCTTATCCTGATAAAGAATCTCGGCATTCTTCTGACCCAAAGAAACCTCCAATTCCTGAATATCAATCTGGTCAACAACATCAAAAAACTTTTTCAACTCATCAACAAGCCAGCGAGAAGAAATACTTCCCAACGAAATAACAGCAGCTTTCATCTTGATTCCTTCGAAGGGTCAATCAGGAAGCCCTTCTTTAAAATGTTTTGTCCAATCAACACCTGAAACTTCATATGCTCACGCTCAGCAAGAGTGAACTCGGACTGCATAGCCTGACCAGCAATAAGAATGTCAGCAGTAACAACAGGCCTGTAACGCACTCCATGAGCGCTCTTAACCTTTGTATGCTTAAGCTCAGGACCAAGATCAAGCTCTTTGGCAAGAGACTTATCCATACTGCTCTTGGTAGCGCCAGTATCAACCCTGGCAACAACCTCTTTTTTTCCATTTTTTCCAAACAAAACCACATGGGTAGTAAGCCCGATAACAGTTTTCATATCTTCATAAACGGGAAAAACAAAACATCCCTAATACTAGGGTTGTTAGTAACAATCATAACCATCCTATCAATGCCGATACCAATACCACCAGTAGGCGGCATTCCAGTCTCAATAGCCTCAACAAAATCCTCATCCATTGGGTGAGCTTCCTCGGAACCAGCACGCAACTGCGAAGCCTGCTCCTCCAAAAGCTTCCTCTGCAAAACAGGATCATTAAGCTCTGAATAAGCATTAGCAATCTCCATGCCAGCAATAAAAGGCTCAAAACGCTCAATGAAATGCTCATTCAAATGCTGCTCCCTGCAAGGCTTACACAAAGGAGTACTCTCAATAGGATGATGAGTAATCAAAGTAGGCTGAATAAGCTTGTCCTCAACCAGCTCCTCAAACAAAGCCTGAATCAACTGACCCTTAGTAGGATTTCTAACAACCTCAAGAGCGTGCTCCTTGCACAACTTGTTCATATCCTCCATGGTGACTTTATCAGCATCAATCCCTGCAAATTTTCTCAACGCTTCCACCATGGTATATTCCTGCCAAGGCTTCTTAACATCAATTATTTGTCCCTGATATTCAAATTTTGTAGAACCATGAACAGCCTTTGCAGCAGCAATGTACAAGTCCATGACAAGCTCCTTCATATCATTAAAGTCGCCATAAGCCTGATAAGCCTCAACCTGGGTAAACTCAGGATTATGAGAACGGTCAATGTCCTCATTACGGAAATCCTTGGCAAACTCATAAATTTTCTCAAAACCGCCAACAAGCAAACGCTTCAAGTAAAGCTCGTTAGAAATCCTCATAAAAACATCCATCTTCAAAGAATTCAAATGAGTCTTAAAAGGCTTTGCAGCAGCACCACCATAAATCGGCTGAAGAATAGGAGTATCAACCTCCAAAAAACCCTTGCCATTCAAAGCATTCCGTAAAGCATCAATGATTTTAGTACGCTTGATAAAAGTTTCCTTAACCTCAGGATTCATAATAAGGTCAAGATGGCGCTTCCTATAACGCTGTTCAATATCCTTCAAGCCATGCCACTTCTCAGGCAAAGGCCTCAACGACTTGCACAAAATTTCAAAATTCTTAGCCCAAATAGTTATTTCACCAGTCTTAGTCTTAAAAACAGCACCCTCAACACCAATAAAGTCGCCCATGTCAGCAAGCTTCAAATGGTCATAAGTCTTCAAATCATCAAACTTGAAATAAGCCTGCACCCTGCCAGACTGGTCAAGAATGTGCATAAAAGTCGCCTTGCCCATACGCCTCAACGCGATAATTCTGCCCGCAACCTTCACAACATCATCAGTCTTCTGCTCAGGAGCAAGAGACTTGTATTTGTCCATGATTTCCACAGACTTATGAGTAGGAGAATACTTGTAAGGATAAGGATTCACGCCTAGCTTTAACAACTCATCCCTTTTACGCCTTCTTTCCCCAATAAGTTCCTCTTCAGTCGGCATAACCAAGAATATCAGAATTAGCTTTTTAAAGGTTGCTGATTTGGATAATATTCACTATGCAGGGCAAAGGTTTATATTAAATAATAACATTCCCACTGTTGGGGAGTTAAAAATGCATCTCGAGCATATCTGGTTTGACTGCGACGGAACGCTTTATGTTCAGACGCCTGAAATGTCTGCCCGCAGAGATGAAGCCACATGTTCAGCAATCTCTGAAAAATTGAATCAGCCGAAAGATAAAGTGATGGAACGATTCAGAGAAGGCAGACGCAACCGCGGAACCAGGGCTCTTTCAATAAAATATGAATTCGGTTTTTCTGATGAAGAATCGCGAAAACTGGCAAATGCCAGTGATATATCTGATTTAGTGCAAGCGGATCCATTGCTGAATGAAAAATTCATATCCTTAAAACAAAAAGGCCTGAAGATAAGCATTTATACAAACAGCCTCAGACCAAGACTGACTGATATTCTTGCCAAACTAGGCATAAGTTCAGCACTTTTCAGTTATATGATGACAATTGAAGAGGGTGGAGGAAAACCAGCAGGATATGATGAAATTATTGTCAGGTCAAAGTGCTATCCTTTTGAGATGATGTTTGTAGGAGATAACTTACAAGCAGATATTGAACCTGCAAGAAGGCGAAGGATGCATACACTGCTTGTAGGCGCAGAAAAACCTTTAATGGATCGATCTGAAGAGTACGGAACATATCATTTCAAAAGAAAAACAATTTATGAAATAGTGCCGGTAACTGAGGAGTTAGAAAGATTGTCTCAATTATAATTGTGAATTCTTTTCTTTTATACGTCTGAGATAATAGCCAAGTTCAACACAATGAATGGCTTCATATGCACGCAATTGCTGAATCTCTTCCTTGCGGTCTGCAGGAAGCAATAGTTCAAGATCATCCCAGCTGCCTCGGCCGATGGTCAACCTCTGCTCAATAAGTTTCTGGGTTTTTAGAGGCAGACCTACAACGTAATCCAAATGCTTTTTCTCAATGATTTCAGTGTCTCTGCCGGTTTCGTGATCTACCATCATATTAGCCGTTCAATGTGATCCGTTTATAAATCTAATGATTCTAACTTCTATAAAGCCTTTTGGAAACACTATACAGCCCCTCTTTCTTCTCCAATTCCATTATCGCATTACAATTTGCTATTTTTGCTTCTAATTTCTTTTGTTCTTCAGGATTACTTTCTCTAGCGAGGTCCGTTTTAAGGAAACCTATCATTCGATTCCAGTTTCCATGATATGTTTTGTTTCTTTCAATAACATGTGCTTGGTATTCTGGATTGTTTTCAACACATTCTCTGATTTTTTTAACAGAATTATTAAAGTTATCAAGATTTGCGACAATTTCTGCCACTGAAAGATTTCTACACTCGACTTTTTCAGATTCAGCACGGAAATATAATTCCGTTGTTTCATTACTGAAAACATTTATTTCCAAATTTGATTGTATGGATTGGACAAGTTTCTCAATTTCGCCGAGAGGAATCGTTTGTGAAGTAACTCTTTCAGCAAAACATTCTCCCATTGTCAGGATTACATTGGTGGGAAGATTGGCGGCCCGCAAAATGTTGTAGAATCCCACTAAATGATCCAAATTCAAGGCACTGCACATCTTCTCAAATACTCTCAGAAGAGATGTTAAACTGATTTTTTCCTGATCTTCATACCTTTTGATTATCCGACATTGAATAATGGATTTGTGCATTTCATAAATCATTTCTTCAGGCTCTTTTTTGAGAGCTTTTTCATATTTTGTATTCAAATCCAGTATCATCTTATCCCAATTACTGTTATATGAGATATTGCGCGTTGAAACAAGGCCCTTATAAATATGAATCGGGGTTTTTTCGAAAAAGTGCTTCAATCTCTGCATAGACGCGCCGAATTTCTGGATTTTTCCATGAATTTCACACGCCTGAATTTTTAATAGTTCAGCATCCTGCTGCGCATAAGAAAAAAACAGTTCAACAAACCGACTATCTATGGTATTATTCTTAAGAATTGAATCAACCAACACTGGCAAGTCTTCTATTTCAAACAGGTATGCCTCGTTAACAGGCTTTTCATTAACCCTTTTAGCCAAGTAAGCTGCAATTGCTGAGAAAACCGGCATTTCAAAATTTGAATCGTGCAAGCTTTTCAATAAATGATCAAACTTTTCGCTCGAAACTAATCCTGATTTGAGTTCATTCAATGAAATGACTGTAGCTAAAAATGAATTAGCCAATTCTTCCAGCTTTTTTGTCGCTTTAGAAAAGCTGATTCCTTCTTCTTTAGGCAGTAAATCCTGAAACTTCATTATTCCCCCTGATGCTACTATGCGGTAGTCATTGGAACGCTATATTTATAAAGCTTTTGGTTATACCCGTCTATGAATGAAATCAACGATATATATTCAAAATACTTACAATGAATACTGCGGGAGTTTAAATGGCTGAATTTGGGAAAGACGTACTATACTTGAAAGAAGAAGGAGTTCCGTGGGCAGATTTAGAAAAACGAGTACAACATTTTGTTGAAGACAAGGGATACAGCTTCATAAGCCAGGCATTGCAAGAAGCTACAGACCCTTCTGCAAACGTGATATTCTATGATGCTTTCAATCCTCTTGACCCGGCAATCGGACAATCGCAGATTATTGCATTAAACAAGAAACTGCCCAACAGCGCCGTAGTTGTCGCCTGCGATTCATCCCAGGAAAAAAACATCAAAGAAACAATAAAAATAGAAAGACTGTACACTCTGCCAAGAGACTGCAGCGACCGCCAGGTTGGAGATTTAATATCAAGACTAGAATCTGACAAATTCCTCAAAAAACACCTTCCCCAATCGCTTGTGCTGGCAGAAAAAAATCCAGGATTTTACATAAAAGTCCTCCAAAAAAAGGGTTTTGATGTTAAAGTCTTGACAGGAAAAATCAAACCCGAGGAACTCGGTCAATTTGATGCACATAAATCAAAATTTGCAGTCGTTTTAATCGATAGAATACACATTGAACGGTTAACTTCAGAAGTCTACAGACGATTCCCTGAAGCCAGCGTCATCGCAGTGGGATCAACACAACAAGACAGACGAACAGCTTACGAGAATGGAATAACAACATTCTGGAACCGAGAGAGAGGACCAGAACCGATTATATTAAAGGGATACAAAACAGGCAGTGAAGCGATTCCAATAGTAAAAACTGGGAAATGCTATCTGCTTGTCGGTCCGACTTGCGCCGGAAAAAGCGAGGCAGGATACAGAATAACAAATGACGAAAAAGCAATCTTCATACAGAAGTACACTACCAGAAAGCCAAGACCTGGAGAAATCCGAGGAAAACATTTCCAATTCATATCAAGGGATAAGTTTGCCAGATTGAAAGCATCAGAAAGATTGTTTTACAGTTTCTCGCTTGATGGAAATGAATATGGCATTCCGATAGAAATACTTGAGCTGCTAAGAAGAGGAAAAGATACAATTGTCACCATGACGGACGTGGCGCCTCTTCCGCAAATGAAAGAAGCTCTTGATAAAGAAAGACCGGATCTCGCAGTCCCAATTTTGTTTTATTCTGATTTAAGCACCCTTCAAAAAAGATTATTGCTCAGAAAGGCAGACGTATCAGAAAAAGAACGCAGAATGAGAGTGCTTGAAAAAAGCCTTGAAGGATTTCTTGCAAAACCTGAGTTGTACAAGTACGCTATCAATACGGGAACGTCATCACCTGATGAAGTCGGCCGTCTTTTATATGCAGTCTTGCAATGGGAACGCAACCGCGGAAACCAATCTTACGTCGAAACAATATTGAACAGCATAATGTCGTCAGACTTGTTCAGAAAAATAGCGCACATGGAAGAAATCACCCTTGATATTCCAAGAGAAATAATGTTTGCATATGCTGAAAAAAAACACATTCCTCAGTCGTACATAGCTCCTTTACAAAGACAAAATGTTGTATGCACATCTGATTCGTATGGAAGACTTGGCATATTCTTAGAGCCATGGAAAAAAAGCGAGGAAGATGTTGATTTTAGACAAGCTTCTCTTGATTTGATAAAAATGGCGATTGATCTAGAGCCAAGAGCAATAAATTCTTCACGCTTATTTTTGCCGCTGTCAGTCTATGGAAAATGCTATGATTCCCTGACAACATTCAATGATGGACTGTTATACATGTTAGGCGATGACCTGACAATGAGAATGTCAAACGAAAACGTATATTCTGTCACATTGGGCTATGCAAAGACGAGTGGAAAATTCTACAGA
>JBFYLW010000058.1:0-6470 GCA_041305185.1 Nanobdellota archaeon | reverse complement strand
GAACACAAGCGAACTACAAAATATTCAGACCACAATCATCCAAATAATTCCTCAATCAGCTCAATATACATTGCAGCAGACCAAGCCTGCGCAAGACAGCCGGCAGACTTAAGCTCAGAAGCGCCTGAAAGCTCAGCGTGATGACCAATAAGACCCTGAGATAAAATTTCCTCAGTGCTCGCCTTCAAAATATGCTGAATGTGATTCTTGTACTTCTTCTTGTCAAACGCGAACAAAACAACACCAGCAAGATTGTTAATCCAAAACCAACTATCACCAGAATGATAACTCTTAGAATTCTCGCCAGTATGATTATTGACAAAACTCTTATGACTTTTGTCAACAGTTGACAAACCACCCCAGTCAATCCACAATTTAGGCAGAACAAAATCAAAACAAGACAGCCAGTCCTTCTTAGACAACAATTCAGGATAAGCATATGCGGCAATAAAAACATTAGGACGGACAGTGCTGTCCTCAAAACCATCAAACAAATATTTACCGTTCCAAAACGCCTTTTTAACAGCAGACTTCAAATTCTGCTCAAGAGGAACCTCGTTGCCAAGCAAACGAGACAAACGACAGGCAGCCAATATCAACGCCTGAACTTCAATGCGAGCACCAGAACGGTCAATGCTGTCCATCCAAGTCTCCTTAGCACCATTAACAACAAGACCATCACGCAAATTATTCTCAACACCCTTCAAGAAAACAGCCAATTTGTCCAAAAGATACTCCTTCTCCTTTTTAGACATCTCAGAAAGATAATCCTCAAAACGCAAAAACAACCAGCAATCAGCAACAAACTCATTCAAAGCGCCAGGAAGCTTGCAATTCTGCAACTTATCAAGCCAGTCAAACAATATGGCCTTCGCAAGAGACTCCTGATGAGAATGAAGAAGCGCTTTAACACAAACCAGCTCATCACGACTCCACCTTTGATGAAACCAAGGCAAGCCAGCATACAAACCATTATTTTCGCGCAAACAATCAAGAGAATACTGCGCACACTTGTAAGCAGAACAAAAATCCTCATTTTTAACATGACCTGCAGAAATATTTTTCGAAGCAAACTTCTCAGACTCCCTGGCAAGAATACTCCTGTTCTTCCAGGAAGATTTCGCAAGCTTCAAAGCATCATACCTTGAAGAAGCAAAAGCAACAACAAAACTATTATTTGCCCTGCACCCTCTCAACACCCAGCGAACAAAAGGAGGACTGTTTCTAAGCTCGTCAAAAGAATAACTCTGCTGCTCCCAAGCATCAATCTTCTCAAAATCACAACCATACAAGGCAAGCCAGAAAGAATACTCCTCGCCAGAAGACTCACGAGCATCATTAAGCTTTTCAAAATGAACCAAAAAAGCCTTGTCCTCAAAAGAAAAATCATACTTACGACCCCACTCGCGATTGTCAAAATTCAGCTTGCAATCAAACAAAACATCAACCTTAGCAGGAGAAGACAACTCATAAAAGAAAACAGGCAAACGATGAGCAAACCAAAAAGACTCCTGAATGCCTTCACGATCACGGGAAACCTTCCAAAACTCGTTCAAAACCGCACCAGGAGCGCCCTTCAAATCAAAATGAGCAATCGTCTTGAACACTTTATCATCATTATGAAAGAACAAGCCCTGATAGCGCGACTTAATACCAAACAAGCCAAAACTGCCAGAAGTATTAGAAACCAAAAAACTCATTCTTCACCCCGATAAAACTTGGCAGCATCCTCAGGCGCAACAGAATTAATGATAACACCCGAACAAAGCTCAAAACCAGCCCATATAGCAGCTCTTGGGCAAACTTCAACATGAAAATGAAAGTCTTCACCTTTAGGACCGTACTGGACAAGCATATTATAGTCAAAACCTGCTTCCTGAATCTTCTTAAGAACTCTTGCAAGAATGTCAGCAAGAGCTGCAAAATTCGCGTTCTCCAAACGAGCAACATGTGTTTTGGGAAAAATCCAAACCTCATAATTAAACCTTGAAGCATAAGGAGTAAAAGCAACAAAATCAGAATTCTCAAAACACAAACGGCCACTATTCCTTTCAGACTGAACAACAGAACAATAAGGACAGGAAATGAATTTGCGCATAGCTGAAAGCTTCTCCACAATCTCAGGAGGAACAAAAGCAAGAGCCATAATCTGCGAATGAGAATGAACAATAGAAGTACCACCATACAAGCCATGATTCTTAAAAACATTCACATATTTGACATCAGACTTTGACTCAAGCTCAAGAATACGACGAGCGTAAACGTGCAAAACCTGCTCAATCTCATCAGCAGACAACTGAGCTAACTGCTTATCATGCCTTGAAGTTTCAACAACAACCTCGTGATAACCAAAAGAATCAGAAGAAGTGTAAAAACGATCATCAGTCTTAAAAGAAAAATCACCTTCAGGCTTCAAAGCAGCAAACTTGTTCTCAAACCAGCGCAACTGCCAATTACCGTTTTTAACCACGCGACCGATTTCAGGAGGAGTAAGATTCTCACTACCAGGACAAAAATAACAAACACCAGACTCAACAACAGGAGGCTTTTTCAGCTCATGAGGACGCTGACCACGCTTAGGAGAGACAATCACCCAGCGGTCCAAAATGTAGTCCTTTCTAACTTCCCCCATCATACACCTCTTTACAAAACAAAAACAGCAAAGAACACTATTTAAACCTTTTCAAACGTTAACATAAGCAGCAGTTAATTCTTCGGCCTTCTTCTCCAATTCAATCAAGTCATTCAAGTTGTTCAAAATCCCACTCAAGCCCAAATAAACATCATCCATAATTTTTCGAACCTCAATAGAAACATCCTTATCTTTAGGAACAAAAAAGCCTTTTTCATCTTTTTTCTCTAAAAGACCCTCTAATTCCAATCCCGATAGCACATTAAGTTTTTCAACAATAGTCTTGATTTGAGCAAGAATATCCTGATTAAAAGACAGTACACGAGCCTCGTCAGGACTCAAGAAGTCCAGTCTTCGTTCCCCATTACCATCGCGAATGTCAAGCAAATCTCCCTCAATACGCTCTGCAACGCCAACAACTTTCTTTCCATATATTTTTGAATTAAGAAGAAACTCAATAGTCTCATTCAGATCTTTCTTAAAGTAATACAAATTTCTTGAACCATCAATCTTGGCATACTCATCTTTATTCCAATATCTGCATTTTTCACCAGCACTGCCAAAGGCAACACGAGCCTTCTTAACAAGGTCATACATCTTATTCTCTTCAGATTTTTCCTCATGAACCAGAACCTGAATTTCCTTCACTTTCTCCTTTTTAGTTTCAGGAGCCACCTTTTTTTTGCTAAAAAACCACATAACAACCAACATAGCACCCTTTTTTTATAAATGTTTTCTTAACCGCAAAGTTTATATATAATACAGACCCAAACTACCCTGATGGAAAGAGGTGCACTAGCAGCGCTAATAGTCACCGTAACAGTAGGCATACTGGCAGTAATAACATTAATCATGCCAGAACCGACAGGGTTACTAATGACAGACCAGGGCGTGTACATAACAGAAAACGCAGCCCACATGGCGATTGCGTGCAAAAACCCATCACAAACAGTATTGTTCCTCAGGTATGACGCAAACTATGCAGTATTTTGCTGCCCCGAGGACATGATAGGACAAAACGACTGCAGATTTGAAAAAAGAGTACTGCTAACCCGAACGTACTAAAAAAAGGAGGAGAAAAATATGACAGACAAAAAAGAAATCAACATTTTGCTTTTAGGAATAGTAGCAATACTAGCAATAGTCGGCTTGGTGTTGCTGTTCACAAGTCCGGCAGCAACAGGAAAAGCATTCCAACCACCAGCACTGCCACCACAAGTACAATCACCAATGGCTGTTGAATCAGGACCAATAGTTGCACAAGCAGGACAATACGGAAGAATTAGCAACGCAATCCTTGTAACATCATTAGAAGGCGAAAATTTGGCAAGATGCCCTAACGGAGACATAAGAACAAGAGAAATGGGCAACATACCATACGAAGCAATACAAGGACACTACTGCCTCTGGTTCTACTGCCCAGCACTTGCAAACAGCAAAGACCCGGCAACACAACCAGTAATGGCTTGCGTAAAGATGCCATGAATGAAGAAAGCGTCGCAATAATTATTTTCGCACTCATCGCGCTCAGCGCGGTGTTTGCATTTATTATAGTTCTAGGCGGACCTGAACAGACAGGAGCACTGTCAGGAACGCAAAAAATAGGCACGAGCTGGTTTAACGTAAGAGAAGCATACTCGGCATGCGGTTCAGGCACACACTGCAGAGACGGACTGCCAGGACTTCCAACAGGAAACTACGATCCAATCACTGAGTTGTTTGAATGCAAGTGCCAGACATCTGACCCAAGCTTCACATTCTACAGAAGCAAATATTCGCCAGGATAAATGTTCGCACTACTCTACGACCCAGTCAGCGAAATAAGAAAATTCAAAAAACAAAGCTACACACACATATTACTATACCTATTGGCAGCAGCACTATTTGAAACAATAGGAATTTTGTTTTTCGCATGGAAATACCTCAACAACCTGCTGACAACAAGCACCGTAATAAACGGGATAACAGGAGTATTATTCGCACTAATAGCAGCACACCTCGTAACTGCTTTTTTCTTTGCACTCGCAATGCACGTACTAGACGGAAAAGGAGGATACTACGAAGCACTTTCAACACTAGTATTAGGCATGGTGGCACCCTCTGTTGCAACATTCCTCAGCGGAGCAATGATTTACCTTCCACTCGGAACAATAATCTCAGCAGCACTAATGGCATACGGATACATAATAGGAACCGCAACACTCTTCAGAGCAGCAAAAGAATACTTTGAACTAGACTACGCAGGAGTATTAATAGGATTTCTGATAACAGCAATACCGCTAGGATTAGCGGTTGCGGGCATCAGCCTTCTGGTATGAATTCCAGCTCGCCAGCATAATAAGTACCCTTCTTCAAAGGAACAGGACGCCAATCATCCTGCACTAAAGCAGCACCAAGCCATTCAGCCAATTCATCAGGATTTCCAATCGTTGCAGACAAGCCGACCAACTGAACATTCTTGAGAACTTGTTTCAGCACTGTAATAAGAATTTCAAGAGTAGGACCGCGCTCAACATCATTAATCAAATGAATTTCGTCAATCACAACAAGAGAAACAAGACTCAACCACGGAGAATGATGACGGATGAGAGAATCAAGCTTTTCAGCAGTGCAAAGGATAAGGTCGTAATCAACAAGATAAGGATCAGTACTGTCCAAGTCACCAATACTCAAAGCGATCTTGCACAAATGACCATACTTGCGCTTAAACTCCCTGTATTTTTCATTAGCTAATGCTATAAGAGGAACAATGTAAATGGCCTTACCTTTACCCTCAAGAATGTGCTTCAAAGCAGCCATCTCAGCAATCAACGTCTTGCCAGAAGCAGTCGGAGTGCAGATTAACAAACTTTTATTCTCCAGCAAACCAGCCTTCAAAGCTTTCTCCTGAGCAGGACGAAAAGAAGTAATACCTTCTTTAAGAATAACTTCCTTCAGTTTATCCGGCAGTAAAGGGTGCATTTTTACAAACCAATGCTTGCCAATAATTTCTCCTTATCAAACTCCTGCAAGTCCTCGTATTCTTGTCCGACGCCAAGGAAAAGAATGGGCTTCTGGGTAACATAACTCACAGAAATAGCAGCACCACCCTTCTCATCAACATCTGCTTTTGAAAGAATAATACCGTCAATACCAACAGCATCATTAAACTGCTTAGCCTGCTCAACACAATCATTACCAGTAATACTCTCGCCAATAAACAATTTCAAATCAGGCTTGGCAATCCTAATAATCTTCTTCATCTCATCCATCAGGTTTATGTTACTGTGCAGTCTGCCGGCAGTATCAATCAAAACAACATCCTTCCTGTTAGCCTCAGCATGCTTAATAGCATCAAAAGCAACAGCAGCAGGGTCACTACCATAATCCTGACGAACAAGCTTCACTCCAAGCTTGTCAGCATGCAACTGCAACTGGTCAATAGCAGCAGCACGAAAAGTATCAGCAGCAGCAAGAACAACACTCAAATTATTTGATAACAAATACTTGGCAACCTTGGCAATACTAGTCGTCTTACCACTGCCATTAACACCAACAAAACAAATAACAAAAGGCTTCTTCTGCCTTGCTTTTTCCAACAAGTCAATTCCAGGAATGCCAAACAAGTCCTCAATGCTCTTATGCAAAGAACTCGCAATAGTCTCATCAACCTGCCCTCTCGGAATCGGCTTGTCAACAAGCTGAGACTTCAAATCAGACTTAATCTTCTCAATAACCTCAACAGCAACATTATTCTCAAGTAAAGCAAGCTCCAAATCCCAGAACAACTCATCAAACTTCTCAGCAGTAATCCTTTTAGTAGTAATCGTTTCAGTAATCTTCTGGAAAAAGCTCTTCT
>JBFYLW010000057.1:0-3691 GCA_041305185.1 Nanobdellota archaeon | reverse complement strand
ACAGCATCTATTTCTTTCATTTCTTGCTTGGTCAATTTAACTGGGTTTCCGTGCTGTTGTTTGATGTGTACTAGGCAGTGTTTTGCTCCAGGGGTTTTGTATTTCTGGATTTTTGCTGCTCCGGGTATTGTTTCAGGGAAGTTTTTTAGGTATGTTTCAGCTTCAGTTAATTCAGGTTCTGTGCTTGGTTGTTTTTGACAGGTGTGAGCATGAGTTATCTTATATTCCATGTTTGCAGGTTGTTCTTTAGATTCAGGGCTTTCAGTTTTGGAATAACATCCTGTGACTAAAGCAGCTGCTGCAAGGCACGTGATGCCTGCTTGGTATGCATAGTTCAGTATGTTTTTTATCATCTCCTGTCTGAAGATATATTTACTTATAAATCTTTTTATTATTCACTACTTATAAGTGGTCGCATCAATATTATTACTTTATTTCTATATATAAAATAATCACTTTTATAAACCCTGCAAACCTTCATTTTATCGTCGATAAGACGCTTCTTTATGGCAGACGAAAAAACTGAACCTAAAGTAGAGAAAATTGTCCCTCGTGTAATCGAGCAGGAGATGAAGGCTTCTTACTTAGATTATTCTATGTCTGTTATTGTTGGCAGGGCTCTTCCTGATGTTCGCGATGGTTTGAAACCGGTTCACAGGCGTGTTTTGTTTGCGATGTATGATATGGGTATGTTGCATAATAAGCCTTTCAAGAAGTCTGCAAGAATCGTTGGAGAGGTTCTTGGTAAGTATCACCCTCATGGTGATATGGCTGTTTATGATGCGATGGTTCGTCTTGCTCAGGACTTTTCATTGAGATATCCTTTGGTTCAGGGTCAGGGTAATTTTGGCAGTATTGATGGTGATAATGCTGCAGCGATGCGTTATACTGAAGCCCGTTTGAACAAATTGGCAGAAGAAATTTTGCAGGACATTGACAAGGAGACTGTCGATTTCGTTCCTAATTTTGACGGTTCTTTGAAGGAGCCTTCTGTTTTGCCTGCCAAGGTTCCTAATTTGTTGATTAACGGCAGTTCTGGCATTGCTGTTGGTATGGCGACTAATATTCCTCCGCATAATATGTCTGAGGTTTGTGATGGTATCATGAAGACCATTGACAATCCTGACATTGATGTTCTTGAATTGATGCAGACTGTGAAAGCTCCTGATTTTCCGACTGGTGGCCAGATTATGGGTTTGTCTGGTTTGAAGGAAGCTTACAAGTCTGGTCGTGGAAGGATTGTTGTTCGTGCCAAGACTCATTTTGAGGAGGCTAAGAACAAGGTTCGCATTATTGTTTCTGAGATTCCTTACATGGTTAACAAGTCTGAGCTTATTGAAGCTATTGCTGACCTTGTTCGTGATAAGAAAATTCAGGGTATTTCTGATTTGCGTGATGAGTCTGACCGGGAAGGTATGCGTATTGTTATTGATTTGAAATCTGGCGCAAATTCCGATGTTGTCCTTAATCAACTCTTCACCCACAGCCGTTTGCAGGAGACTTTTGGTATTAACCTGCTCGCCCTTGTTAATAACCGGCCGAAATTGCTGTCATTAAAAGACATTATTCAAAATTTCATTGAGTATCGTCGGGAGATTGTTCGCAAGCGCACTCAGTTTGATTTGACTCAGGCTGAAGATAAAGCTCATTTGTTGGAAGGCTTGATTATTGCTTTGGATAATATTGATGCTGTTGTGAAGTTGATTAAGCAGTCTAAGTCTGCTGATGAAGCCAAGGCTGGTTTGATGGCTGATTACAAATTGTCTGAAAAACAGGCTCAGGCTATTCTTGATATGACTTTGCGCAGGTTGACTTCTCTTGAGCAGAATAAGATTCGTGCAGAGCATGAGGGCTTATTGAAACTCATTATGGACTTGAAAGAAATTCTTGCTTCTGAGCAGAAAATTTTGGGTTTGATTAAAGCTGAACTGCTTGAGCTTAAGGAGAAGTATGGTGATGCTCGTCGTACTCAGGTGCTTGCTTCCGAGGTTTCTGCTATTGAGGAGGAAGCTCTTATCAAGCCTGAAGAAGATGTTATTACGATTACTCATGCTGGTTATGTTAAGCGTTTGCCTGTTGATACTTACAAGCAGCAGCGCCGTGGCGGCAAGGGTATTATTGCTGCTGAGGCAAAGGAAGAGGACTTTATTGAGAATCTTTTCGTTGCCAATACTCATGATTATATTTTGTTCTTTACAAATCTTGGCAAGGTGCATTGGATTAAGGTTTATCAGCTTCCAGAAGCAGGCAGGTATGCTAAGGGCACTGCTATCGTGAACTTGTTGCAGCTTGATGAGAATGAAAAAGTTACTGCGTTTATTCCGGTTAAGCAATTCGAGGAAAACAAGTTCTTATTCATGGTTACTTTGAATGGCACTGTGAAAAAAACTTCTTTGGCCGAGTTTAGCAATCCGAGAAAGGGTGGTATCATCGCTCTTGGTTTGGATGAAAAAGACGAATTGAAAGCAGTCATGCTGACTGACGGCAATCAACAGATTATAATTGCTACAAAGCAGGGTATGGCTGTGAAATTCCATGAGAGTGATGTTCGTGCAATGGGTAGGACTGCTACTGGTGTTATTGGTATCAGGTTGCGTGATGATGTTGTTATTGGTGCGACTATTGCTGATGACAAGCGCACTCTTGTTACTGTGACTGAGAAAGGTCATGGTAAGCGTACTGTAATTTCTGATTATAGGTTAATCAGTCGTGGTGGTGTTGGTGTTATTAACATCAAGATTACTGATAAGAATGGTAGTGTTGTCAGCATTGCTTCTGTGACTGATGAGGATGAGCTTATGTTGATTTCTCAGTCTGGTATTCTTATTCGCACTCCTGTGAGTGGTATTAGTATTATTGGCAGGAATACTCAGGGTGTTCGTGTTATGAAGCTGGAGGAGAATGATAAGGTTATTAGCTTGGCCAAGATTATTCCTGAAGAATGAACGCTTTAATTCTGACTCACATTGGTTTGGAGGACATTTCTGCTTCTGAAATTAAGCAGTTGATTTCCGCATCCGATATCAAGACAGCATCGGGCAGAGTCTTCTTTTCCTGTAAGTCCGAGCAGGAGCTTGTTGACCTTTGCTATCACGGTCGTACTTTTTCAAAAGTTATTCTTTTGCTTTCATCTTTCACATTATCTGGTGTTCCTGATGAGAAAATTCTGAAAGATTTGAACAAATTTATTGATAAGACTGCTGTTGTCAAGTGCGAGCGCATTGGAACCCATGATTTCACTTCTTTTGATGTCGAGCAGATTTTGAATAAGCATCTTTCTGATATGTATCATGTTATTGTTGACCATAAGAGGTCTCAAACTACTTTTTTCCTTCTTATCGACAATAGTGATGCGTATTTCGGCGTTGATTTTTCAGGTATTGACCTGGGCAGGCGTGATTACAGAATTTTTCTTGGCACTGATGCTTTGAAGGGCGACATCGCTGCTTCATTATTGCACATTGCGGGTTATGATACTGGGAATTCTTTGCTTGACCCTTTTTGTCGTCATGGAATTATCCCAATAGAGGCCGCGTTATATGCTACTAATACTTCTCCTCACAAGTTTGTTAAGGAAAAGTTTGGTTTTGCTACTCTTCCTAACCTGAAGTACGAGCTTGTTGACAAAGAGTCTGACTTTAAGGGCACGATTATTGCTATGGATGATAATTTCAAGCACGTTTCTGCTGCC
>JBFYLW010000056.1:0-11776 GCA_041305185.1 Nanobdellota archaeon | reverse complement strand
CAATCCAAATTGAAGAATCAACGTAAAATCTCATATTTGTTGATAAGTGAAACCAGTTAAAGTGCCTATCTTTGAAAAACACGCAAGAATTACAGCTTTGCAACGAACAATTACAAAAAACAGCCAAGAACATGGAAAAAAGAAAACAAGTCATATCTATAATATACTACAAAAACATTTAAATACCAGTATACTCTTTCCCATACCAGCTTTAATTAAAAAAGGTGATATGATGGCTAAAACTAAAAAGAATTATAGTATGTATATCATAGCGGGAATTGTCATTATTCTTGTTGCCGCACTTGTGTATTACAGCGGCGGAGAAGTTGGACAGGCAACTTGGAGAAAAGCTGGACTTGTAGGAAAAAGAAACCAAGCAGTAGCTTGTTATTTTCAGTATCCCCCAGGAACCACCAAGGAGCAAATGGCGGTAAATATTTGCGAGGGATATGGTCGAAAATGTGATGATGCGGATAAAAAAGGATACTGTGAGTTCGGGATATACGAAAAAGAAGGAGAAGAATATACCGTAAGCAGCACTTGCGCAGGAACGCACAGGGTCAGAAACGATGGCAAACGCAGAGAATTAAAGTTTGATTGCAAGCCAGTTGACATAGCACAAGTAAAAATACAACAACAAACAGGCCAATGTTCTAACTATAAAGCGACCAGCCAAGACCTCAAAAACAAAATAACAGAAGCAAGACAAAGAATAGACAAACTCGCGCGGGAAATACAATCACTTACAGAACAGATTACAACCTATGAAAAAATGCTGAATGAAAACGAGCAAAAAGTTGCAGTAGCCTGCGCATTGCCAGTATGTGGAAACAACCAAGTTGAATTGGGAGAAGAATGCGACTCGGCAGACAGAACAAAATGCACAGCAGCCTGCAAGAAAATAATACCAGTTATTACCCTGACAGATCAACAACAATGGCATGTGTATCAGTGTTTAAGTCCAGTATATTTTGGCAAAGATGCACAGGGCACTATGAAAAATGTTGGACCATATTTCACAGCACTGTACGGTCCACCAGGTTGTCCTTCAAACGCAGCCACTATTGACTACGACTTAGGATATCTCTTAAAACAACGCACACCGGACAGAGCATCAATAAAGTTGTGCCAGCACAAATATGGACGTTGGACTCACGAGGGTATAACAACAGAAACAGACATAAAATATGACTCAAATTGCGACTATGATGACAGACAATTCTTGGACTATGAGCGAGATAAGGTCAATGAGGTTACATCTGTCGAATATGGATTTGTGTTCAGAGCACAACAACCAGGAACAAGACAGGCATACAAGTGCGTAAAATCAGGAACGCCATTGAGATACAACTACAAAATATCGTTCTCGCCAAACTGCAACGCAGGACAACCAGGATGGGAAGGATACCAGAACGTAGGAACACTAGGCTGGTGGCTGATAAAACCAGAACTGCCTGTCGGAGTAATGCCGGTAGTTCAATAATTTTTTTTTCTTTTTTTTCTTAATTACAATAAGATTTAAATAGCAGTATACACTTTTCAATACTAATAATATAGACAGAGAAAAACTGTCTCTAAAAAGGTGATGCGCGTGCAAATGAAGATAATGTTTTCTGTTATATTAATAGCATCATTAATGCTCTTGTCCAGCTGTGAACTAGGAACAGGAGGAAGGGCGACAGCAATCGGAGGAGTGAGCTATCTTCCAGTATACCAGTGCGCCCCTGCCTTTAAAGGAGTAATAAATTTCATACCCTCAACAGAAGCATGTCCTAAATATGACTGGACTGACTGGGACCAAGACTATGTTACAGCAAACTGCGGAAAAGTCAAAAGCGTATTACCTGGACAGGACATACTCGATCGTCCAGTTGCATGCACAACAAGTAAACCAGAAGAATCACTATTAGGATACTTAAAACCGTTACAAAACGGACAATGCGCGGCAGGACAAGTAAAAATAATACAATGCCTGGCAAAGCATACATACACTGAAAAAACATTCGGTCAAGTCAAAAGAACGCAATTCAACAATGATTACCTCTCAACAGAACAAATCGGCTGCCCTGACGGAGAAAAACAGAAAGACATAGGCTGTGCAGAAGCAAGCCAGACAACAAACACAAAACCAATCTACCTATGCACACCACAACTACATCTTGACTTTGGTATCGGTAAATACAGATGGAACTATTTCGCATCCACATCAAACTATTGCGGAGGATGGGGAGCAAAAGGAATCATAGGATACTGGATACAACCAATAACACCAACAGCAACAGCACCAGCAGCACAAAAACCAGAATTAACAGCGTGCGACCAGCTCAAAGCAACAAATTCTGATTTGAATACCAAAATAACACGTTTGAAAGAAGAAAACGCGCTGATGGAAAAACAACTCAGCACGATAGGAGGAAAATAAAAATGAAAAAAACCCTTTCTTTAATGATAATTATAGCTGTGCTAATGTTATCAAGCTGTGAACTAGGAACAGGAGGAAAAGCTATATCCATAGGAGGAGTGAATTATCTTCCAGTATACCAGTGCGAGCCAAGTTACAAAAATGTAGTTAATTACATACCCTCAACAGAAGAATGCCCAAAATACGACTGGAGCCAATACAATTATGCCAGAGCAAACTGCGGCATAATCAAAGATGAAGCAGAAGGCAATGTTCGTTGCGGAACAACGAATAGAGACGAATCATTATTAGGATACTTAAAACCATTACAAAACGGGCAATGCAGAGCAGGACAAGTAAAAATAATACACTGCCTTGCAAAGCATACATACACTGAAAAAACATTCGGTCAAGTCAAAAGAACCCAATTCAACAATGATTACCCCTCAACAGAACAAATCGGCTGCCCTGACGGAGAAAAACAGAAAGACATAGGCTGTGCAGAAGCAAGCCAGACAACAAACACAAAACCAATCTATCTGTGCACACCACAATTACATCTTGACTTTGGCGCAGGAAAATACAGATGGAACTATTTTGCATCCACATCAAACTATTGCGGAGGATGGGGAGCCAAAGGAATGATAGGGTACTGGATACAACCAAAAACAGCAACAACACCAACAGCAATTGAACAAAAACCCACATTAACAGCATGCGAACAACTAAAAGCAACAAATACTGATTTGAACACCAAAATAACACGCTTGAAAGAAGAAAACGCGCTGATGGAACAAACACTCAGCACGATGGGAGGAAAATAAAATGAGAAAAATACTATTAATATTATTGGTTTTGACAGCGTTGATGGCAACAGCAGCGAGCGCGGCAACATACGCTCAAGTAACAAAATGTAAAGGAGACTACAACGTTGATAGCCGGCTTGCAAACAAAATATGGCTTGCAAAAGATGATCCGACATGCTCAAGACACATAGTCCTTGAACAAATGGGTTATGTGATAAAGCAATATGATTCTGATACGGATACATCAAAACTATTGCGTATAGCTGAGTGTTCATATACTCAGTATAATGCAATCACCACAATTCACGCAGTGGGTTCAACAGCAAGCGCAACTGTTTGTCCTCAAAAAAGTGGTGCAACTGTAGATGAAAACCAACTAGGATTTGTTTTGTTGGATTCAATTGAAGGGACAAAGCCAGCGTGCACTATGCCATCGGGAAGTCCAATAGGATTGGAAGGTACAGCCACTCTGCAATGTGGTACAGTAAAAAATCTTGGAAACTGGCCACAAAGAACAGACATAAGCTTGCCGAAAAAAGCAGTGAGTGCGCAACCATGGACGACAAGACTATCACAAATCTACCAGTGTAACTCTGGCACTCCAATGTCGATATGGCAAACCTCGTATGGAGGAATGAATTACACCTGCAGTGATGTGCGAGCAAAACTAGACCCTTACGACCCGAAACTATACCTTCTCACTGAAAATTATGTCAAAGAAAATAACCTTTTGGCATCTACAAACAAAATAATTCAATGCAGCCAAAACTGGCTGACGCAATCAACACCATCAGAATGGGGCTTTTTAACCTCTTCAACAGAACCCTGTCTAGTTGGAAAAACAGATACAGCTTGGTTAAAAGGATATTCATTAAAACAAAAAGCACCAGGAACAAATGAAGTCTTCCTGTGCACAAACAACCAGAGACCATTTACGGTTTATTCAATATCTACAGACCCGAATTGCAGAAGCAGCAATAACGACAGAAAAGGATACATAAAAGTAGCATCATTAGGATTCTGGCCACAAAGCACAGACTACGTATACAAAGCACCTGTACAAATATCAGCACCTTCACCAACAACAGCACAAAGTATGCCAGAAATCGGACCAAAAACACTCACAGCCTGCGTAGAAACACTAAGCTACGTAAGCGGCAAAGATAGAAAGCCTATAGACAATTATTATGTGACTACCGGACCATCCTGCAGCACACCAACACAACCAGGAGGAAGATCAATAGGAGTCCACGGAGTAACAATCGATTCAAAAGAACCAGACACAGTACTATTAATGCAATGCGAAGCACCTTTCAGAACAGGAGCAGACCACATGGTTTCCTTAGACCCGAAATGTGAAGGAACAAACATCAGAGGTCCGCTCGGATATGCATACAAAACACAAAAAACAGGAACAATACCACTCAGAAGATGCGTATACACAGCAAACGGCGACCACTACACAACAACAGGACAATGCGAAGCAGCAAAAGACGAAGGAATACTAGGATACCTAAACCCAGTACCAACGATACCAAAAGAACCAGAAATTTGCTGCATGATAACTACCGAAAAAGGAGACAGAAAAGCAAACGTAATGCAAAAAACACAGTGCGAAGAAGAAGCAAAAAAAATGGGCGGAAAATACACTACATCACCAAAAGAAGAATGCGAAAAAGAAATCTGTTGCACATACGATGGAAGATATGAGTGGGATAGATATGGCAGATGCTATGAAAGAAAAGGAACAATAGCAGACAGAACAAGAGAAAAGTGCAGGCAGGAATGCGGAAACGGAATAATAGAACATGGAGAAGCATGCGAAAAAAGCGCAGACTGCAAACCGAACTATGAATGCAAAAACTGCCAATGCATTGAAATCTGTCCTATAAAACAAGCAGACAATGATGCATTACTGGCACAATTAAGCGTGCTCGAGAAAAGAAACAAAGAGCTGAGAGAAAGAAAAATATGCGGAATCCTTGAAAGAAAAGAAAAAGATAAAGTAGAAATAAACATATGCAACAACCTCGGCGAATGCGTCATAGAAGGCAAACAAAAAGGCCTGACACTGCTGAAATTATACGCAGACTCAACCTGCAAAGCCAGATAATTTTTTTTTCTTTTCTTTATGGAACCAATAATAATGTTTGGACTCATAGGAGCACTAGGCGGACTACTTAGAGCAATAATAGGCGCCAGGAAAGCATACATACAAAAGAAAAAGTTCGTACTAAGCTATTTCTTAATGACAGTCATAGGCGCTGCAATAATAGGAGCAATACTTGGAAGCATAATAGGCATAAACAAACCAGTAGCACTCTTCGCAGGCTACGCAGGAACAGACTTACTAGAAGGACTGGCGAAAAGCTTCAAAATAGCACCAATAAGAATCGGTTAACACCAGCTCACAAGAGGAATAACTTCCTTCTCAGTCAAATAGAAAACACGCATACCAGGCTTCAAATTCCTAGTATCCGCAAAAAAACTACCATACTTCTTATCAAGAATCTTTACAGCAGAACCGCCATTTAAACAACGCTGTTTCTCAGCAGACAAAGCACGCTGTTCAGGCTTCAACTGCTTAAAACCGCCCAATTCCAAAGCCTTCCATTTTCCTGCATCCAAAACAAGCAAAGCACCGCCAGTAGGACTCTTAGGAACAGGAGCAGAAACAACAGCAACCTTGCCCTCAAAAGTCGGGAAAGCATAAGGACTACAGCACCAATAAAACTCAACCCTGTCACAACCAGCCCACTTCATAATATCATCAAACTCGTGACCTGCAAGAATGGCAAAACCAGGACACCTAAAACTCTTATAACGCCAGGAATACCAAGGCTTATAGGACTCAGAAGGCCACAAACAAACATTAGCAAGACAAGTGCCAAGAACAGGCTCATCATTCTCACAATACTGATTCTTGTTGGTATTAACACAGCAAACACGATCCTCAAAAGAAGAAGAAGCACCAAGCTTTTTCTCACGCTCACAAGTAACAGAAGCAAACTGGTCCCTTGAAACCTGACCAGCAAAATCAGAATTCAAAAAAGTAGCAGCACAAACAGAAGTTGACAAAAGCAACAAAATCAACACCAACTTTTTCATAATATTATAAAAGAATGTATTATATATAAATGTATGTCAACAAAAACTGAGCAAACAAATAAAAACATGAACAAAATAATGCCAAATATGGACATACAACACAAAATCTTCGAACTCTTCATCAAAAACAAGAGAATGAGATTTTCTGACATAGAAAAAGCACTCGAAATGAAAAGCAACCTGCTTTCCTACCATTTAGAAGGACTGGTAAAACAAGGAATGCTGGAAAAAGAAAACGACGATTATGTGCTAACAAAACAAGCAGAAACAATGATGCCGGTATTTGCGCAAATAACAGGCAAAGAAAAAGGCGTGCTGCCAGTAGTACTAGCTGCAATCATACATGATGGACAAATACTAATGCTCAAACGAAGCAAAAGACCCTACCAAGGATACTGGGGAATGCCAGGAGGCAAACTCCAACTGCAGGAAAGCATACCAGACTGTGCTTTACGCGAAGCAGAAGAAGAAACAGGGCTAAAATGCAGTTTCTCACACACAGCAGCAGTAATACACGAAAGAGTCAAAGAAAATGACGCTTACAAACACGCATTCGTGCTGTTCTTGACGGTATTAAAGCCAATAAGTACAAAATTGAAGGAAAGCGAAGAAGGCAAACTCGAATGGTTCCCACTGGATAATTTACAGCCGGAAAGAATAATTCCCTCAGACTACAACATGATAAAAGAACACATCAAAGAAATTTCTAAAGTCAGCAATGTAATAATGGAAGAAAACAGTGAAGGACAACTAATATCATTCACAAAAAAATAAGAAAAAATAAAATTAAAATTTAAACTTCTCGGCAAACTTGCCTATGATTGGTGTTGGCTTCTCTTTTCCGCTGAAAGCGTTTATAACGCTGAGAATCCAAAATATTAATACCACTAAATTCCATATTAACGCCAGCGGAATAGTAAATACTAACAACCAAAGGACCAGTTCTACGACAATCCAAGCAATTCCAAGAACCAATCCTTGTTTTCCATAATAAATTGCATATTTGTCTTCTTTGTGGGTCAGCATCACCAATATAAATCCAATAATTGGCAGAGTGCCAATAAATGCCCATAGCATATCATCTTTTTTCATATTTTCACCTCTTATTTTGCTTCTTTAACAATTTGGATTCCTGTGACTAATGCCCAGATCCAGCTGGCTATGATCAAAGGAATACCTATCAATATAAATGAAAGAGGAATTCCTATTATGAATAAAATCAGTTGAGCTATTCCTTGTCCAGTTTTTCCAGCGATTATACTTCCTAGACCAGGCATTAGAAGAATGTTTAATAAAAGACATACAATTGCGAGAGCTTCAGTAATTTTTCCTTTTGCCATATATATATATCACCTCTTAGCCTAAAGATACTATTAAGAGTTTAAAAGGGTTGCGGTTCATTAGAAAGCTTAATAAAGAAAATTGCTTTTAAAATACAAATGCCGCCCCAAACATCAGGTCTGGCCATCGCGTCTCTAATTTTTGGAATCTTAAGTCTAATTATCGGTTGGATTCCTGTTTTTGGTTGGTTGATATTTGTTCTGGCAATAGTGTTAGGTTTTATAGCTCTCAGAAAAATTAAACAGGACAAAAGCTTGACTGGAAGCGGTCTTGCAATTGCGGGTATAGTTTTAGGTTTTATCTCGTTTGTAATATTTATTCTATTTTTTGGATTAATTTTTGCAGGAAGCATATTTGGTAGTGAGATTGGTAAGTTTGGAAAAGCGGCAAGCGAATGCCCGGGAAGATGTTACAAATTAAATCCGCCAGCGAATGCACCTGCGGGCATATATGCAAATGCAAAATGTGATCTCGAATTTGAAACAAAGCTCAGTGGTGCGACTATTCCGAAAAATGCGCCAAAAATCGGCGACCCTACTCCTTGGAGATGTGACGAATGCTGCATTCAAACAGGAGAAGATAAAAGAGCTACTGAGGAACCAAAGACTGAAGTTCATCGTATGAACGAACCGGTACAAGTCGACTACTTAATTTACACTATTACAAAAGCAGAATCTTTCACAGAAATGGGAAACGAATTTATGAATAAAAGGACTGATGGAATATTTATAAAAATTTATTTAAAAATTGCAAATAATGCGAAAGAAACAAAAGATCTGTTCACACCACGTTTTAAACTAATTGATAAGAAAGGCAGAAGTTTTGATAGACTGTCTGATGACATATTATACGTCGCTGATGGACTTGAATTTGGAAAACAGTTGCAGCCAGGACTTAGTACTTCAGGTGCAATAGTATTTGAACTTCCGAAAGATTTCGAAGGACTTGGTTTAGTAATTTCTGGTGATTGGATGTCAACAACGGAAAAACTCGTTTTAATAGACACTCTTCAAAATATAGGTACGGATACAACACTTAAGCAAAGAGATGAGCAGGTTCTCTCTCAAATATACAATAATTAAAATCGGTGATTAGGCGCATCTTTAAAATGCAAAGAACTGTCTGAGAAGGATTGCGGTTCAATATTAAAAAGAAAAAAATTATTTGCGTCTTCTAACCACAAACAACACAAGCCCGCCAGCAAGCAATACTGCTAACAATAAGGTTGTTATGCTGAATTCTGGGACAGGTCCGTCTATTGGTGAGGTGATGCCGAAATCCTGGAAACCACCTCCATTGTTAGTAACAAGCTCAAGAATCAAGTCATTAGGATTATCCTCTCTCCAAACAATAGCTTTCGAAGTATTAGTAATCTCTCCCTCAGTAGTAGAAAGCTCTTGAGAAGATATCACTGCTTTTGTGGCATAATCAAGTATGGCCATATAAGGATATCCAGATACCGAACTGGTGTAACCCAAAGCCAAATACTCTTCACTAGATTCGAAATACTCTATGGGGTTAAGGTATATGGAGTCGTCTGCAGTTGCCTGCCACAAGCTAAACGAGTTATCAGAGCTGTCAAGCTGGGTAATCAGATTATACGTTGTGAAAAGCGCCTGGTTATCATCAGCTATAGTGATTCTTCCAGACGGCACAGTCTGGTCTTCATCAATGACTTTACATGTCTGAACACCGCCATTAGGACCAATTCTGCAAATGCCTCCAAGCTGGTAATTAGATTCGTCCAACGTGTTAAATGTAAGATACCAATCGCCAGTACTTTCATCAGTTTTCAGGTCATAAACCCATTCATACTCAACAAAGTCATCATCAACGCCAAGCAATTGAAGATGGCTAGTACTAATCAAACCTGCAGGAGAAATGTCAAAACCTCCTTGCAGAATGTTCTTTGGGTTCTCGTTTGTCATGCCTGCGAAAAATACTCTAGTATTCTCTTCTTCTCTCGGATAAATATCAATTTTCGCGATTTCACCCATATCGTTCGGATCATCATCTGTGATGTAATCCAAATCATTAATTGTTCCGGTTACATCCACTGTCATCAAAATGAATTCAGCCATTGCCTCAACCTCTTCAGTATTTCCCACTATAATCGCATTACCTGAATCGTCATCGTATTCAACATCAAACAGGTTGGTGTAATAACGCGGACCAATTCTCTGTTCACTCACAGTGGTAAACGAGGCTCCGTTTGGCGTATATATTCCTACAAAACCATACCTGCTCGTGTCGCCTACAACAAATATGTATCCATCATCGGATAATGCCACTGCTTTTGCTTCAAGATTTGACGTGTAATCAAATCTTCTTGATGACTGAACAAGTCCGTCGGAATCTGTCAAAACCAAAACAAACGTGTCGTCATCACTGTACAAATGCACAACAGAGTCGTCCTTCATGCAAGTATCAATCCAAACATCGTAATCATTAAGATAGAATGATTCTGTATATTTATTGAAGAAATCATCAAAAAAAGAGGCACTACCTTCATTATTAAAACAGCCCGCATACCAGTCAACTGCTGAAGTTGAAAAAGTGAGTCCTGTTCCGGTTGTGCTGCTGTCAGTCACTGCTCCAGGATTTCCTGCAAGAGCGTATGATATAATGCTGGGAGTGTAGGTATTAACATTAAGATCATATGACGCTTCAATACCGCAAAACTGCGCAAGCGCTTGACTTGAAAACATAATTATTATAAGAACAATAGATGCAAGTTTTTTCATAAGCAATCACCTTCTTTTGATATTACGCTTTGTTTTTTTTGTATATATAAAGCTTTCTTGAGCAAAGTTTAAATACAAACTTACGAAGAAACAATAAAAAGAGGCAAGATGATAGTTTTCAAGTACGACAACTGTTTAATACCAAAAGGAAAAATATTCTCAACAGCAAAAAAACTCACAACAGAAATCAAAAAAATAAGTTCTTACGAATGCCTCAACCAAGATGACAAAATGTTACACATAGTAGAAGCAGCAATAACAATGAAGAAAAGACTAAACCCACAACTAATAGTGGTGGTGGGAATAGGCGGAAGCAACCTAGGAACAATGGCAGTACAAGAAGCACTGCTCGGACACGCACCAATACTATACGCGGACACAGTAGACCCTGACGCCTTACAGTATATAATAGAAGCAATGCAAAATGTCTTACGACAAGGACAACAAGTAATCTTGAATGTAGTCAGCAAAAGCGGAACAACAACAGAAACCATAGCAAACTTTGAAGTTCTATTAAACGTCCTGAAAAGACACAGAAAAGACGCAGAAAAATACGTAGTAGCCACAACAGACAAAGACAGCAAACTATGGCAATTAGCAGTAAAAAATAATTTCTCAGTACTCGAAATACCCAAAAACACAGGAGGAAGGTACAGCGTATTCACGCCAGTAGGACTATTCCCACTAGGAATGCTCGGAATCGACCTGAAAGAACTATTGGGCGGAGCAGCACAAATGAAACAAGACTGCCTAACACTAAAAAACAACCCAGCAGCAATAGGAGCAAGCATACTATACCTGCAAAACAGAAACATCTACGACAGCTTCTACTTCGCAACAGAACTAGAAAGTTTAGGAAAATGGTACAGACAACTATTAGCAGAAAGCACAGGCAAAACAAACAAAGCAATAACGCCAACAGTAAGCATAGGAAGCACAGACTTGCACAGCGTAGCACAATTATACTTAGGAGGGCCGCAGGACAAGTTCACAAACTTTGTCACAACACATTTCAACAACACAATAAAAGTGCCATACTACCCAGAATACGACGCTCTAATCCCAAAATTACAGAAAAAAGAGCTAAACCACATCATGCACGCAATACTGCAAGGAGTACTAAAAGCATACAAAAAAGGAAAAAGGCCATACACTGAAACGCACATCGCCAAAAATGCAGGAGCAATAGGAGCATACATGCAACTCAAAATGATTGAAACAATACTATTAGCAAAACTACTCAAAGTAAACCCGTTCGACCAGCCAGCAGTAGAACTGTACAAAAAAGAAACAAAAAAATATTTACATTAAAATTTGCATTTATTGCTCATCTTTATGATACAGTGCGAGAATATAGACTGTGTTTTCTTCCACTT
>JBFYLW010000055.1:0-23244 GCA_041305185.1 Nanobdellota archaeon | reverse complement strand
CCTCAAAACTAGAAGACACAAAACAAACAATGGGAGAACAACAAGGAATGCTATTAAGAGCACCATACGACAAAGAAGACACAATAAACTACGTGGAAAAAGCAGCACAAGACGCACTACCGGGCATAATAACCGAAATAGAAAAAATACTGCCAGCACAACCCTGCTAAAAAACCTCAGACACGATAAGATAAGTATTCAAAAAACATTTAGACACGTACATAAAAGCATACAACCAACGCTCGTACACAAAAATACCAGAAAACAACTATGACATCTACATAGAAGGAAACAAAATACACGCAATAGCAACAATGCCTGTACAAAAACTCATAGCAAAACCAGGAACACAACTAAACAGCATAGGAACAATGTGGTTCGCACCAAGCTTCACAATAACAATGCAAACACAAAAACTAACAACAGCAATAGAAACAAAAAAACAAGCATGCGCCACAATCTAAATCTTTAAAAACACTGAATGTTCTGCAGTAAAAAGGGGTGCATAATGATAAGAATTCCACTACCAGACATGCTCGCAAGAATCAAAGAAAAGACAGGACTTTCTGAAGAAGACTTACTAGCGAAAATAGACGCAAAATGCCAATCACTAGCAGGCCTGATTTCCAAAGAAGGAGCAGCACACATAATCGCAAATGAACTAGGCGTAAAACTACTCGAAGGCGGAGGAAAAATCAGGGATTTACTGCCAGGAATGAGAAACGCAGACGTACTAGGCAGAGTAACACAAATATTCGAAACAAGAGACTTCCAAAGAGCAGACGGCACAGCAGGAAAAGTAGGAAGCTTCCTTGTAGGAGACGACACAGGAATCATAAGAATAGTCTGCTGGGGAAACCAAGCAGATGTTTTAAAACAATTAAGCACAGGAACACCACTCAAGATAACAGGCGGAATGGTAAGAGAAAACCAAAGAGGCTACAAAGAAGTACATTTAAACGAATCAAGCAAAATAGTACAAAACCCGCCAGAACAAGTACCAGGAGTAAAAACAGCAACAAGAAAAACACTAAAAGAACTCACAGAAAGCGACGAGCAAGTAGAAATCCTCGGAACAATAGTGCAAGTATTCGACCCAAAATTCTTCGAAGTCTGCCCACAATGCGGAACACGCCTCAAAGAAGTAGAAGGACAATGGGTATGCGACGAACACTCAGCACTAATGCCAGATTATTCCTACCTTGTTAACGTATTCTTAGATGACGGAACAGAAAACATGCGAGTAGTACTGTTCAGAAACCAAGCAGAACGATTACTCGGCAAAACAAAAGAACAAATGGTAGCCTATCGCGTCAATCCGGAAACATTTGAACCGCTGAAAACGGAATTATTAGGAGAACAATTCAAATTCATTGGAAGAGCGAAAAAGAACACATTCTTTGACAGAATAGAATTTATTGCGAACCAGGTCCACAAAGCAAACGTGGAAGAAGAACTGGCAAAAGTGAACAAACAATGATTTATGAATAAATTTTAAATAGCTCAGCCTTTCTTTATTTATTCATGGAAAATCAACGACCAAGAATAACTGCAGCAGTACTAGTAGAAAAAGACAGCAAATTCCTATTAGCAGAAAGAAACAAAGAAAACTATCACGGCTACTGGGTAATCCCCGGCGGAGGAGTCAAATTCGGAGAAAGCCTCCAAGACGCCGCAGTCAGAGAACTAAAAGAAGAAACAAACCTCGATGCAGACATCATAAAACAAATCTGCTACAAGGAACTGATAAATGTGCCAGGCAACTACCACAGCGTAGTCTTCTATTATCTTGCAAAACCAAAAAACATCGATATAAAAGTCAACGATGACATATCCCAAGCAAAATTCTTCACAATAGAAGAAATAAAAAAACTCAAAATAGCAGAAAGCGTCGAACTAGTATTGAAAGACGCAGGATACTGGAAGTAATTCAAAACGAGTATTCAAACTTCTTGGGATAATTACCTTTAATCTGAACAACGACCTTCGTTTTGTCAATATCAACAATTGTATAAGCCCTGCTGGGCACTCCCTCATCATCCTCGTTCTCAATAAGAGACTGAACAGTAAAATGAGGAATACCATTATGCACGTGCATCCTATCCCAATGCAAATGACCATTAAAAACAGCAACAACATTATTGCGAGCCTCCAAAACATTCCTCACATCTTTCCTATTCACTACAAGACAAAAATCCGGCTTTCCCTCAAACCAAGGATTACCCCTCAAATCCTGATCAGCAAGACTATGATGCAGGAAAACAATGCATTTCTTATCAATATTCAATTCATTCTTCAACCAATCCAACTGCTCATCAAAGACAGTTATATTGTCTTTATCTCTATTACGTCTTGAAAAAAGCACGATGCAATGGAAATTTCCAGAATCAAAAGAATAAAACAACTTCTTGTAATTGAACAAAGAAACCAACTCATTTTCAGACACCTTCTTTAAATCATGATTTCCCGCAACAAAATGAACAGGACACTCTAACTTTTTAAACAAATCAACAAGCAAAGAAATATTCCTAACATCTTCATTATAATTAGTCTCATTAATCAAATCGCCCAAAACAACGACAAAAGCAGGCTTAACATCATTATTCATCCTATCAATAAAATCATTAACAAAAAGAACAGCATTCTCGGTAATTTCTCTAATCTTACCATTATACGACGCCCCAGGACCAAGATGAATATCGGAAATAATGGCAAACTTCATTGTTATCTCACTATCGCCCAAACCATATCATCCAAATATTTACCATCCTTAAACTTGTTCTTTCTCATAATTCCTTCAAGCTTAAAGCCGGCTTTTTCCAAAACCCTGGCGGAAGCCTTGTTGTAAGTCCTGCACCAAGCCCAGAATCTTTTCAACTTGTATTTCTTAAAAGCATAAGAAGTAATCGCCTTTACTGCCTTTGTAGCCAAACCTTTGTTTCTAAAATCAGGATGAATACAATAACTGAGCTTTCCAATGTGCTCCACGTATTTCTCAAACAAGTCATGTATAGCAATAAATCCTGCAAACTCGCCATTCACATCAATAGCAAAACTTTCAAAATGAGGCTTTTTCTTCTTATACTCCGCGATAGCCTCTCTAACTTCCTTCTTAGCCTCTGCTAAACTCTTAGGAGTGGACATAAAACCCATTCTCGCCTGCTTATCCTGCTGACTATCAAAATAAGCCTTTACGTCAGACATCCTGAAATGCCTGAGAATAAAACCTTTTGATTTAAGCAAAGCCATTTTCTAAAATATAATGCTTGAATTTATAAGTTTAATTAAAGCACCGCCAAAACCTTAGAATACTTACCCTTAATCTCCAACAACTTCTTTTTAGTCAACTTAAAATCAGGATCCTTCAAGTCCCAACAAAACTCAGTGACCCTTACTTCATCAACATGCTCGTCAAAATCAAGATAGTTACTATCATCACCACCAGGACCGTATGAGAATTCAAGGTAGTAATTGCCTAAAAACTCCTGGTACTTCTTAATGTCAACAGAATCAAAGTTATCCAAAACAAAATCAATAACATTAATTAAAAACTTAACAATCCTCTTTGCAAGAGCCGGATCCTCAGGAATAATCTGATCATTAAACCTTTCCCAATCACCATTAACCTTGCCAAATTCCCTTTTAATCTCGTTATACTCTTTCTCAAGATGCTCAGGCAGTTTAACGTCAAGCATAAACGAACATAATGAGGATTATTTAAAAAGATATTTATATGAACGAAAAACAGAGAGATTATGCTGATACGAAAAGCAAAAAAGAGCGATGCCAGAAAATGTCTTGAAATACGAGCGCAGGATAAACCATACTGGACACTACAGGACTTAGAAAAATCAATCGCAGACAAAAACGTAATATTTTTCATAGCAGAAGACAAGAGAGTAGTGGGCTACATAATCGGATTCATAAACCCAACAAAAAGAAAAGAAGCACTCATATGCGAAACAAGAGTCCACAAAAAAGAAAGAGGAAAAAAGATAGGCACAAAACTAGTAAACGAACTATGCAAACAAAGCTTCAAAAAAGGAGCCAAGACAATATACACACAAATAGAACCAAAACACCTAAAATTCTACAGAGACGCATGCAAATTCAAAATAACACACAAATGGGTAGAAGTAGCAAGGGTGAAAAAATGATGGGACGCACACACATGGCATTCGGATTTCTTGCAGGAATGCTCACGTTCCCATTATTTGGAGCAAACTGGCTGTTATTCGTGCCATTAGCAGTACTCGGAAGCCTTGCCCCAGACGTCGACCACGAGAACAGCAAAATAAACAGAATGCTTCCAATCACCAGATGGATACCAAAATTCTTCCAACACAGAGGATTCTTCCACAGCGCATTCGCAGTAATACTGTTATACATCATATTTTACTCAGCAAACCTCAAAACAATAGGACTTCCAATAGCAATAGGATACGCAGCACACCTCGCATCAGATTGTTTAACACAAGCAGGATGCAACCTATTACATCCATTAAGCAACTTCAGAATAAGCGGGTTCGTAAGAACAGACGGAGCAATGGAACTCATGGTATTAGGAGGAGTATTACTGGCAGACGCATTCCTGGTAGTCAAACACTTTTTGTAAAAAACTTATCCAAAACCCACTTAGCACTATCAACCAACTTAATATCTTTCAAATCTTCCTTTGCAAAAAACTTAGCATCCAAAACCTCCTCAGGCAATTTAATACTCTCATTCAAAGGCTTTGCCAAAAAAAAGAAAATAACAGTATGATAATCATACTTCAAATTAACATGCTCCTTAAAATCAAACAATCTCAAAACCTCAATATCCAAATTAGTTTCTTCCTTGATCTCCCTTTTCACAGCATCAACAAGACTCTCACCAAACTCGACCTTACCACCAGGAACAATCCAATGCTCCCCATTTTCAAGAATCTCCTTAACTAACAAAACCTTACCATCACGCTCTATCAAGCCAGAAACCACAACCTTCGGACGCTTATCTCCCATATACTACAAAAAAGAGCATTTCCTATATAAAAAACCCACTGGACACTGGACAACCACCCGCGTGGCCTATTTAAACCAAACTTGTTCTTAAAGTAAACAGGCGAGCACCAAACGGAAGAACCGAGGGTGAAAAAAATGGAAGAAAAAAACCAACCAGAAAAAAAGTTCAGCACAGGCGCAATAAGCGCAACTGTGTGGAAAAACGTCCGAACAGACAAAGAGGGCAAAACATACGAGACAAAAACAGTAAGCCTGCAAAGAAGGTACACAGACAAAACAGGCCAATGGCAAAGCACGAATTCCATGCGGCTAAACGACCTGCCAAAAGCAGCACTCGTAATAGAAGAAGCATACAGATACCTAGTGCTAAACGGACACGATGAACCAACAAAAACCGAGGTGATCGTTTGAAACGAAAAAAAGACGAAAATACAACCCCCCCGCAGCCAAACTGCGGGAATTTTTCATATTCATAATCAAAAACGAAAAAGGTGATACAAATGACAAACAAAAAATATATAGAAGAAGAACAAACAATACAAATAGAAACATCAGAAGGATTAGTTGAAGTAACAAAAAAACCAGACATGGAAGAAACAAAAAAGAAAATCACAAGCGTACAAGACCTTCCAGGAGTAGGACCAGCTTCTATCGAAAAACTCGCAGCAGCAGGATTCCACGACCTAATGAGCATAGCAGTAGCCACGCCAGGAGAAATAGTGGGCGCAACAGAAATGTCAGAACCAACAGCCAAAAAAATCATATCAATAGCAAGAGCCAACCTGGAAATGGAATTCACATCAGGCGAGGAAATCCTGAAAAAAAGGGAACAGCTCCTAAAAATAACTTCAGGAAGCGCAGAACTCGACAAACTAATGGGCGGAGGATTTGAAACAAGCGCGATAACAGAAGCCTACGGGCAATACGGCTCAGGAAAATCACAAATCGCACACGCACTATCAGTCCGAGTACAACTGCCGCGAGAAAAAGGAGGAGCAGGAGGAACAGCAGTCTACATAGACACAGAAGGAACATTCAGACCAGAAAGAGTTGTGCAAATAGCCAAAGGACTGGGAATGGACCCGCAAGAAGCACTCAAAAACATCAAAATAGCAAAAGCATTCAACTCAGACCACCAAATGCTACTGGCAGAAAAAATAGAAGACCTGATAAAACAAGGAAACAACGTCAAACTAATAGTAATAGACAGCCTGACATCACACTTCAGGGCAGAGTTCATAGGCAGAGGAACACTGGCAGACAGACAACAAAGAATCAACAAACACATGCACGCACTAATGAAAATAGCAGACAAACACAACGTGGCAGTCTACGTAACAAACCAAGTAATGTCAAAACCAGACCAGTTCTTCGGAGACCCAACAGAAGCAATAGGCGGACACATAGTAGCACACAATTCAACATATAGATTATACCTACGCCGAGGCAAAAAAGGAACAAGAGTAGCCAAAATGGTAGACGCTCCAAACATGCCAGAAGCAGAAGCAATATTCATGCTAACAGACGAAGGCATCAAGGATGCTTAATTTTTTTCTTTTTATACACAAAGTTTAAATACGCAACAGATGGAAAACAACCTGTATGTAGCTAGTTCTGCATACTATACTTAGGTAGGTGAATAAGGTATGTACGGAGAAAATAGAAGGGGAGGCTTCCGACCAAGAGGAGGAGGCATGGGAATGACGCCCCCAGTAAAAGTAGGCGAAGAAATTGACGTGACCATAGAAGCCGTCGGCGAAAAAGGCGACGGAATAGCCAAGAAGAACGGCTTTGTGCTGTTTATTCCAGGCGTAAAAGAAGGACAACAGGTACACATCCGCGTAACAAAAGTGTTACGAAAAGTAGGATTTGCAGAAGTCTGCGTACCAGGTTCTGCACCAGCAGAAGCACCTGCAGGAGAACAAGCTGAGGCACCCGCAGAGGAAGCACCAGCAGAAGAAGCACCTGCAGAATCGTCAGAAGACTCAGAAAGCTTCGGCGAAGAAAGCTCTGAAGAATCTGAAGAAAAGTCCGACGAACAATAAAGTTTTTATCTTTCTTATACTTTTTTTTTATTTATGTCGGAAATTGCTTCTATACATTCTCGAATTTCATTATGCAGAAATGGCAAGCAATTTCCGAGTCTCGGAAATCTGCTGATTTCCGACGAACTTGGCAACGCGGTTGCTCAAGTCATGCTCAAAAATCACAAAGATTATTATTCAACCATCTTAGGTGATTTTTGACATGAGACTATTCATAGCATTTGACGTATCAAAAGCAAAAATAAGCATTCTCGCAGCACAAAAACAGCTAACAGAAGCAAAACTAACACTAACAAAAAGCTTCCATTTAACACTAAAATTCTTAGGAGAAGTCACACCTGCAAAAGCAGAAGAAATCAAGCAAAAACTCGCAACAGTACAATTCAAGCCATTCAAAGCACACTTGAACGGAACAGGAGTCTTCCCAAACGAAAACCTCATCAGAGTAGTATGGGTAGGAATAGAGCCAAGCGATACAATCTGCGAACTACAGAACAAAATAGAAGAAGCACTAGGCGGGGAAAAAGAAAAAGACTTCAAACCACACATCACGCTAGCAAGAGTCAAATCCTCAGACAAAAAATTTGCGGAAAAAATCAAGAAACTAAAAGTAGAACCAGCAAGCTTTGAAGTCAAAGAATTCAAACTAATCGAAAGCAAACTTGAAACAGAAGGACCAGTGTATACTGACGTTGCAAGGTACGAAGCAAGCAAAGTTTAAAAGCAAAAAGAAATTAATAACCAATAATGGTTGTATACACAGAACAAGTCAGAGAAAACTGCATAGGAAGATGCAGCGAACACACCTTCCTGTTCAAAATCAACAAATACTTCATCAGCATATCAGCATTCACAACAACAATAGCAAACCTGGCAAATCAAAACCCAGAATACACAAAAATTCTAGCACAACTAATACAACTGAAAACAGCATTATCAAGCATAGCTGAAATACAGGAAGAATCATTATCTGCAGAAGAAAAAAAATTGATAGCAAACATCATCAGCAAGCACGCAACCATTGAAATATATGTAATATTACAAACATCGACCATGTCCCAATATTACACATTACAGGAATTCTTAGAAATCTACACAAGAAAAATGATAGAAGCCAAAACTGCAACAGACAAGGCAAAATACAGCAACAGAACAGTAAAAGCAGTAATGGCCCTAGGAATTATCGATAACATAAACAAACTCTTAGAAACAAAACCAGGTATGCCAGAGGAACGCGCCGCAAGAGGATATGACCTCACAGAAGAAGAAAAAATACAAAAAAACCTGTACATACTGAAAGGCAACTTCCAAGAAGGAATAGAAATGGAACAATTGACTATGGGAAGATTTTATTCTGTTCCTGGAATGATACAATGCCACCAAGTATTCGCAATAGACACGCTGACAGGAACAATATTCACGCCAAAAGACATAAAAAGATTTGCCTCATTCTTAAGCGCGTCATACCAACAACAAGAACAAGATGCAGTAACCTTAGATTACATATACGCAGTACAGAAAGAGTGGAAAGAACAGTCAGTAACAATTCCAACAGGATACAGAGTATTCCCGCTAGCACTCCATATCTATCCAAGAGAGCGTTTATCAGCAGAGGCAAACAGAGTCATAACAAGAACGGAAATAGAATTATTCACGCCATGCCTTGGTGAAATTGATAAAGCAAAAAAAAGAACAATGAACCCAAAATTAATGGAAGCATTATTACAACTTTACGAAGACCTTGAAAAACACACAGAATAACAATATTTATAAACCCCCTTCTTCGACGACGAATATATTGCCAAGAGTTCAGCCCTGCTTTGGGATGAACAAAATCGGTGTGACGGCAATAAAAAACACCGGAGAACTAACATGACAACAGAAGGAGCATTTTTAGTACCGCAAGACCAGTATCTGAAATCAGGAATACACATAGGAACAAAATTCAGAACAAAATACATGGACCCATTCATATACAAAACAAGACCTGATGGATTAAGCGTGCTAAACCTGCAAAAAATAGATGAAAGAATAAGACAGGCAGCAAACCTGCTCTCACAATACGCACCACAAGACATACTCCTCTGCAGCAGAAGAGAAAACGGCTGGAAAGCAGTCAAAGCCTTCGGCAAACACACAGGAATCAAAGTATTCGCGGGCAGATACCCGCCAGGAATCCTGACAAACCCGAAACTCGACACGTTCATCGAAGTCAAATGCATAATGGTAACAGACAGCTGGCCGGACAGAAACGCAATCAAAGACGCAATCCAAATTGGAATACCTGTGATAGCATTATGCGACACAAACAACCAAAGCAACGAAATAGACTTAGTAGTCCCTTGCAACAACAAAGGAAAAAAATCACTGGGACTGCTGTTCTACATCCTTGCAAGAGAATACCTCAGGATAAGAGGACAACTTACAACAGAAGAACCGCCATTCTCAGTAGACGAGTTCACAGAAGAATAATTTTTTCTATTTTTTTTAAATTGCAATCAGATTATTCGACCTGCTGAATACCCTTTTCAACAATCGTAAACACCGTTTCCTTTTCGCCAGCAATACTTCTGTGCTTGCGCAAAACAAGCTTTCGCTTACCATTCTGCAAAGGCTCAAGCTCCAACAAGCACTTGCTAGCATAAAGCAAAATGTCCCCGCCAACAATCTTAACCCTGCCAGTGTCCATAGAAGAATAAACCTGAGAAGTCAACAAAATAGGAATATTATACTTACGGGCAATCTCATTAAGCCAAACCATCTGCAAGCTCAAATCATGATTAAAATTATCATCCTCCCTGAAACTGCGCTGCAAACGATAAAGCATAGTCATCGTATCAACAACAATCAAGCCAATCTTGTTGTTAACCAAATCCTTCAACCGCTCAACAGACTGCTTCTGCTCAGCAAAAGACATAGGACGCAAAAAAACAAAACGGTCAAGCAACTTCTTATACTCAGGCAAAATCTGTTTCAAACGAGCAACACTAAAACCACCCTCAGTATCAATGAAAATGACCTTCTTCCCAGACTTAGCAACCTCAACAGAAGCAAGCAAAGCCAAATTAGTCTTGCCAGAACCTGCAGGACCATAAATAGTTGAAATAGCATCTACCTCATAACCGCCTTCCAGAAACTCATCAAGAAACTCAACTCCCGCAGATACCCTCTTTGTAATCATACCCCCTCCTATGACGAGAAATGTCAAAAACCTTTATAAAGCCTCCCTTTCAGCTTTATAAATATGGGTAAATGGTGGATAGGGGTGGCATTAGTCTTCTTGCTAATCCTATCAATACGCCTCTACGCGGCATTCCAAACACCCTACTTCAGCTCAGATACTTCATACCTGCACCTAAGAGCAATAGAAAACATACGTGAAGGAAAACTACTATGGCACGACGAACTAGGATACAGTGGAAGAACCATAGTAATGAGCCCATTATTTGATGCAATTCTCGCAATGTTCTCACTACTAATGCCTCTGCCATTAGCCCTAAAAATAATACCAAACATATTCGCAACATTGTTAGTCATACCAGCATACCTCATAGCATACAAACTAACGCAAAAATACTGGATAGCACTCTTCACAGCACTATTTACATCAGCAGTGCCAGAGTTCTTCTCAAAAACATTCAACCAGATAACACCACTAACATTAGCAATACCTATCTTCTTCTTCCTAGCGTACGCCTGGCTGCAAGTCCCGCAAAGAAAATGGATAATAATCTTCCTGATAACACTACTAATATTCTCATTTCTGCACCCATTATCAATAATTTTCGTCCTATCCCTAAGCGTCTACATCGCACTAACAACCCTTGAAAAACAAAAACCAACAACAGCAGAATATGAATTAGGACTGTTTTCCATATTTTTCACACTCTGGGCGCAATTCATCCTCTACAAAAAACCAATACTATTCCACGGAGCAGCAGTCATCTGGCAAAACATACCACAAGAAATACTATCAACCTTTTACACAAATATAACAATCTGGGGAGCAATATGGAGCATAGGACTAGCACCTCTAACAGGAGGAACATATGCACTCTACAAAACCGCATTCAAAAAACCAACAAGAGAAATACAACTATTATTCAGCATATGCATAGTATCAATCATAATGTTCTGGTTCAAACTCATAAATTCAACAATAGGATTCACACTACTTGGCATAACACTCACACTATTATTCGCGCAAAGAACAGAACTCATCACAAAATTCTTCCAGGAAACAAAAATATCAAAATTCGCAGGAATACTGACAGCAGTAATATTATTCTCAGCATTAACAACCGTAGCATACCCTGCCCTTGCAGACACAAAAGCAGAAATTAAACAAACAATAACAGAGGAAGAGTATGAAACGCTGGCAAGCCTGAACAATGAAATACCAGTAAATGCCACGATAATAGCACCACCGCATTATGGAAACTACATAACTCAAATAGCCAAAAGAAAAAATGTCATAGATGAACATTTCCTGCTAATACCACAAATAAATGAACGATACGAAGACGTAGCGAGACTATACAAAACAGCATTTGAAACAGAAGCCGTAGAACTATTCGACAAGTATTCAGCAACTTATATAATAGTCCCGCCAGAAATGGATGACATAAAATTCTCAGACAGCAAATGCTTCAAAAGAATACGCTCAACAAACATACAAGTCTATGAAAAAGACCTTGCCTGCGAAGTAAAGGTGGTGTCATGAAAAAACACTTCATAGCGATATTCATACTAGCAATAATCATGATAGTACTCCCTATCCAACTGAGATTTGCGCATAAAAACCCAACACTCATTGGAACAGAAGCATACTATCATGCAAGAATGTCCACAAAGATAATTGATGGAATACCGAATACTGACGATGCAATACAAAACGGAAGACCATACGTACTAGAACCCTACCATCTTGCGCTGGCAATAGGATACAGATTGCTGGGACCATTAGCATTCAATCTGCTTCCCGCTTTATTTGCACTAACAAGTTTCATATTCTTCGGACTCCTGCTAAAAACCCTCAAAATACCAGAACAAACACAAGAATGGATACTGCTTGCTTATGCATTATCCCCACCACTAATAGCATCAGCGACGATAGGAACACCAAACGCGTTCGTATTAACCTTAATATTAGGAGGAGCGTGGCTTCTAAAAACAAGAGCGTGGCCAGCAGGAACAGGAATATTATTTATAGCATCACTCTCAGGAATAGGATACACAATCTCAACAATAGCCTTACTCATAATACTTTATCTCACCCAAAACAACACAAAAAGAATAATTCTCGCGATGATACCAAGCATATTCGCATTTGCAATAAGGTACTACCCGCCAAAAATAGAAGCACAACGAGGAATAATACAGTATCTCAGCGATTTAGGCGGAATAAATGGTTTCAGCATATTCGCAGTATTACTGGCAATAGTAGGAGCAATACTCGTATGGCAATATAAAAAAACATATTACGGTGCGTACGCAACAGCACTCATATTTCTGGCAACCAGCTTCTTTTTACCAGAAACACTGGTGTTTGCGAACATACTGATATCAGCACTGGCAGGAATCGCACTCGCAAAACTCTCAGAAAGAAAATGGAAACTCAAATTTTTAAGAGAAGCAGCACTACTAGTATTATTCTGCGGACTATTGTTCAGCAGCATCTCACACGCGGTCAACCTGTCAGAAATGGAACCAACACCTGCATTCTTCAAAGCACTGGAATTCCCGCCAGGAACAGTATTAACACACCAAGACTACGGATTCTGGGTCGAAATTGCAGGACATACCGCAGTGATGGACCCATTATGGCAAAAAACACCAGATGCACAGGAAAGAATATGGGATGTGATGACGATGTTCAAGTCCGCAGAAATAGAGAAAACAAACGTACTGCTCAAAAAATACGACATAACACACATACTAATCACCCCTGAAATGAAAAAAGGACTCGAATGGGAGAGAGAACTACAAGGTTTGGACTTTCTCGTCGAAAACAGCGAAACGTTTAAAAAATTGAATACAAGCTCAAACATAGGAGTGTGGAATGTAACATGAAACAAGTATTACTAACAACAATTCTTCTGGTTTGCATAGTGTTCTCCATAGGAGTAATAGTGGGAAACACCTGGAAATCACAAGCAGCAGAAATGTCCAAAACACTAAGACAATCAGAACTAGACACTGAAAGCTTCATAGTAGAACAAGAACTGTTCGAAAGCTTTGAAACAAACTGCGCATTGGCAGAAAAAAGACTAAGCTCACTAAGCGAAGAGTTATGGAAACTAGGAAAAGTACTGGGAACACCAGATGCAAAAGAAAAACTAGGAAGCGAAGATTACAACCTGCTAAAAAGAAAATATCATCTAACACAAATACGCACATACGTTCTCGAGAAAAAACTGCAGAAAGACTGCAAAAGCAGGACAAACGTCATATTATTCTATTTCAAACAAAGCGACTCCTCAAGCGAACAACAGGGAAAAATACTTGATGAACTAGCAGAACAATATTCACTACACATATTCGCGGTCGAATACCAGTATTCCAAAGAACTTGAATTTTTAGAAGATTATTACGGAATAACAAACACACCAACGATAGTAATCAATTTTGAAAACACGCTGCAGGGACCAGTAAGCAAAGAAAAAATAATCCCACTTCTCCATGAATGAAAAAACAAAAATACTCCTGAGAAGCCTACTATTAACCATTCTAATATTCGCAACAGGAATACTTCTAAACCACTACTTTGACACATTCAGAATATCCATAATAGAAGAAGTAATAATGACTCACGAGATAGACAGCGAAGCATACAGGGTTGAAAGACTATTCACAGAAACATTCGGAGGAGACACCTGCGAAGTAATGGTTGCAAGAATATCAGATTTAAAAAAAGAGGTAAGAAAGGTAGGCGAAGACCTCGGCAGTTACTCAAAATTCAGCTTTTTCAGACAAAAAGACTATGACTACCTGAAAAGAAAATACTTCCTTCTTGAATTCAGATTTTTAGCGCTAATAGAAAAACTGAACAAGGAATGCGACAAGCCATACCTGCCAATAATATTTTTCTACAAAATAGAAGACGATGCAAGCGAAAGACAAGGATTCATACTGCAGGATTTAAGCGAAGAGTATGACCAGCAATTAGTAGTCCTTAATATAGACAAAGACTACAAAGACGAACCATTAGTAAGCCTTCTCACACTTAACTATAATGTAACAGATGCGCCAACACTAGTAATAGACGGCACAAAGTACGAAGGACTCCTGTATACTGGAGAAATAAACGCGAGCATACAAAAAGTCTTCAAAAGAGCAGACCCGTACGCACAAAACATAGATTTCACAATCACCACCAAAGCAGCAGGAACAAACATGACCCTGCTAGTTGAGCAGCTCGAGAAAATAGAAGGAGATAATTTCGCAAAAGCAGACGCCAAACTTGTAATAGGAAGACTTACAGACAACGAAACGCAAATCTGCGAAAGCCTCGCATATTACGACAAAATAAACAGCACAAACCATGAAGAATTAGCACTTGTTTATGAAACAAGCGCATCACTCGGGTGCGGAAGAAATAGAGAAGCATTCCTCAACATAGCAGCAAAAGAATGGCGCCTGGCAGGCAACAAATGGCGCGCAGACCTCCTCGAAAAACTCGCAAAAGGAAGACTAAAAATAAAATTCGAACAAAACATACTCGAAACAACAATAACTCCAAATCTAACAACAACAAATGCGACAACAGCAATAATAGGAAAAACAACAATCACGCTTAATTCCTCAAGCAAAATAATATCCCAAGAAGACAGAGTATACAGAGACTGGCTAAGCGGGCAAATCGCAAACCCATACGGGCCAAAACTGCTCACGACATTCTCAGAAAGGTCAACGTACAATCAAACAGAACTGCTGCCTGAAATAGGATGGCACGAAGGAGCAAGAATACAAGAACTCAAAACAATAAATCTCACACACATTCCAGCAGTAGGAACACTCGTAGCAAGAAACGGACAAAAATGGTATGCACCAGACGAAAAAGGCGTATTCAGATTCGAGGTGCCAATAGACAAAATAAGCTATCCGACAACAAGATTCCTAAGAAGAGATTTGGCAGTCATAATAGACACGCACGGAGTAAACATGCTTGTTGAACAGGCAATAAGACAAAAAGCAAACGCAGTCATAGGCTGCTGCGACCATCCAGCAAAAATTCAAGCAGCAGAATACCTCAGCAGCAAAGGCATATCAGTAATATGCTACACGGACAAATACGTAAACCTGGCAATCGGACACAACCTGTCAATTGTGGGAAGTCCACCAATAACAATAAAAGACGACAAAGCAATCATCGGAAACAAACCAATGAGAATAACAACAAACGATAAAATACTGGCAATCAACTCCACAAACGACACATACGCAATATGGTATTACCAAACACCAACCTCATACTTTGAAACACTAACAAAAGCAATACCACTAGATGTAACCTATTTCACAATAAACGATTTCGGACAAATGGAGCAAGCCGCACAAAAAGCAAGAGAAATCAACGCAAACATACTCGCAACAAGAGTATTCAACAGCGATGATTACAATTCGGTAAAAAAATGGCTTGACGAGGATATATCAAGAAAAGCAATACTCTTCCACAGCGCAAGCTACCCATACGGACAAAAAATACTCGAAGAATACAGCCAAACAACGTTCAACGATCCAAACCCAATACTAAAATGAAAGTAAACTATCCGCTACTGATAATAATTCTATTAACAATAACGATCAGATTAATCTTCGCATTCGGATGGCACGAAATATGGTGGGACTCGGGCGTGTACATAGGAATGGGAAAATACATCTACAGCGCAGGCGAAAACGGATTGTGGGAAAATATCAGGCCCCCACTATTGCCAATCATGCTCGGCATGTTCTGGAAAATAGGATTAGATCCCGCACTGTTTGGCAGACTGCTTGAAATAATACTGATGGTTGGAACAGTATACCTCACATACAAACTAACAAAAAACTGGTTTGAAGAAAAAACAGCAATACTAGCATCACTAATAGTTGCATTATCGCCAATATTTTTTTACTTGAGCTTCCACCAATACACAGAAATTCCAAGCACGTTCTTAATCCTGCTGGCATTATTACTCTACACAAAACAAAAATACACCCTGGCAGGAATAGCAACAGGACTGGCATTCCTCACAAAATTCTACACAGGAATGTTTGTACTGATAATAATAATACCCCTCTTATTATCAAAAAAATGGAAAGAAAGCATAATGGCAGCAGCAGGATTCGCAATAATATCAACACCATACTTCATCTGGAGCTGGATAACATACGGAAGCCCACTAGCAACATTCCTGGCAGCACAAGACGCAATATCAAGAGCACTCGGATGCAATGTGCTAAGATACAAACCCTGGTGGCAATACAGCTGGTGGCTAGTATTTTCAGAAACAAAACTACATTTCATGGCCATACTGGGAATATTCGCTCTACAAAAACAATGGAACAAAAAATACACCATATTTGTACTAAGCACAGCAATCCCAGCAATATACCTAATGCAATTACACTGCAGAGATTACAGGTATCTAACATTACTAATACCATTCATCGCAATGCTAACAGCACTCGGCACAGTATATGCATACAATCTGCTAAAAATAAATAAAAAACAAGCATTCACAATATTTGCAATAATTCTAAGCATATGGATGCTAACAACCTGCATAAAATATTACTATGAAAACGAACCGCAACAACCAGATAAAAATCTTGAAGAATACTGCAGCTACCCCAAAAACCATGAAATAAAAGGAGAACTCTGGATATCAAATCCTGCAGTAGCAGCATACACAGACGCAAAACTCGAAAAAATCTATTATCCCATATACAACGAAGGACTATCAAAAGACTTCACACAATACCTGCAAAAAAACCACGAAAAAATAGGAGCAGTAATGCTGGACAACTGCGGAGGAGGCATAATATGCCCGCCAGAAGAAAACTGCCAAACAGAACAACTATTAATAACAGAACTCGATAAAAACTTTAACAGAACATTCGACAAACAATCAGGCAGGTGCTGGTATAGGGTTTGGACAAAAAATTAGGCTTCGCAATTATTCCAGGGGAGATTCAACCGCCATCTCCCCTTAGACCCCTCGCGGTTACTTCTTAACATTCAATAAATCCCCAATAGTCAAAGGACCAGAAGCGCGCTTCTCCTTAGAAACCTCGCCTTCCTGCTCAACCTCAACAAGCTTGATCTTCAACAACTTCTCAAGCTTCCGAGCCATAGCAATCGGAGGAACAAAAAGACCGTTCTCAATCTTCTGAATAATACTCTCCTTCTCATTCAAAGAACCAGCAAAATCCTTCTGAGTCAAACCCGACTTTTCACGCGCAGTCCTGATAAGCAAAGCATAATCAGTAACAACAACCTCAACAGGCACTATCTTAGCCTCAGAAGCTTTTTTTTGAACCACAACAGGAGGCTTTCTCAAAACCTTACCAAACCTTCCACAATTAGAACAAACATTAAGCTTAGAACCTTCCACAATAGCAACAAACAACTGAGTATCCTTACCGCACAATTCACAAGCAGTCATAAAGACAAAAACAATATCTGCAATATAAAAAGATTATTGGCATCCAGAATAGGCAATCAAAACCAGACATTTATGCGGTTCCCACTCCAGAATAGTTGCACTCCTTTTTAAAAACATAACTGCTAAAAATCCATATGGACGACGCACTGGCAGAACATATACGTAAAACAGCAGAAAGCGGAAAAACCCGCGAAGAAGTCCAACAACTACTTCTAAAAGTCGGATGGCCAGCAACCAAAGTAAACGAGTACCTAGAAAAGACCTACAAAAAACTTGAACAAAACGTAATAATAAGAGTAAGAGGCGTATCAAAAAGCTTTGAAGAAAACCTCGTACTGGACGCAATAGACCTGGATATCAAAACAGGAGAAATATTCGGAATAATAGGCACCAGCGGAGCAGGAAAAACAACACTTCTGAACCTAATGGTAGGATTCCTAAGACCAGACCAAGGAGACGTATTACTATCACTCCCAGACGGAAGCATACAAAGCATACTCAAAAACCCAAATCTCATCAAAAGATTCATAGGATTCTCAACACAAACACCAAGCTTCTACAACAGATTATCAGTAAGAGAAAACCTCGAACACTTCGCAAAACTATACCACATCCCAGAACCAGACCTCACAAGAAGATGCAACGCGCTCATAGAACTAGTAGGACTAAAAGAAGCAAAAGACGTGCCAGCAACAAACCTCTCAGGAGGAATGCAAAAAAGACTAGACATAGCCTGCGCACTCCTCCCAGACCCAAGAATACTAATCCTTGACGAACCAACAGCAGACCTAGACCCAATACTCAGAAAACAACTATGGGAACTAATCAGACAAATCAACGCAAAAGGAACAACAATACTCCTAGCATCACACTTCCTTGCAGAAATAGAACTCCTCTGCTCAAGAATAGCAATAATACAAAGCAAAAAAATCGCCGAGTTGGGAACCGCACAAGAATTAAGAGATATTTATTCCAAAAACTATGAAATCACACTTGAAACAACATCACAAAAATATGACAAAATACTAGCAGAACTCCAAAAAAGAAAAAGACAATTCGCAAAAGTAAGCCAAAAAGAAGGAGAATTAGTAATAGAAACACCAAATCCAGGAAGCATCCTGCCAGTAATAGCAACATACCTTGAACAGCAAAGAGACATACAAAGCCTCCACGTAGCAAAACCAACACTAGGACGAGTATTTGAATCGGTGGTCAAAAGATGAGCGATATCATAGAACTTGTAAAGAAAAACATAAAAAACCTCATCAGAGCAAGAGCAGGCTCACTCGTAGTAATACTAGGACCATTACTGGTAATCTTTCTCGCAGGACTGGCATTTGACAACAGCAACATGTACGCAGTAAAAATAGGAACATACATACCCCACCAAGACACAACAGTCAATTCACTGCTTGAACAATTAAGAGACCAATTCAAAGTAATAGAGTACAACAAAAAACAAGAATGCATAGACGCAATAAAAGACGCAGGAGTAAACACCTGCATGATTTTCGATGAAAACTTCACAATAGGAGTACCAACAAAAAACCAAATCACATTCTACGTAGACTACTCACGAATCAACCTTGTCTGGACAATAATGCAGACAATGACAAAAGAAGTAGGAGAAAAATCACTCCAGGCAGGACACAACTTCACAAAAACAATACTCGATACGCTCGACTACACGCACAAAAGAATAGAAGAAGAAAGAGAAATAATGGTCAGGATGACAACACAAAACGAGCTGACAAGACAAAACACCCAGGAACTGATAACAGAGCTAAACAGCATAAATCTTGACGTAAACGAGGAACAATTCAAAATAGAGGAACTGGTAAGCTCGAAAACGCAGCTCAAACAATGGATGGACAGCGTACTGTCAGTAGCAGAAAAAGGAGTAAGCAAATCATCATCTTTCATCAGCACTGCAAGCGGAATAATACAATCATCAACCATCGACTCTGAATTAAAAGACAAACTAAAATTAAGCCTTGCAGCCACTGTAGATGAAATGAACAAATTAAAATCAGACATGACAGAAACAAAAGAACTGACAAAAACATCCTTCACAAATTTCGACACACAAATAGGAATAATAACACAGGCAATAGCAGACACGAAAAACACGCTCAAACAAGCAGATACCAGCAGAGAAATGAGCGTAAGAGTACTACAAGCAATAAATGACCTGCTAGACAAAAGCCTGCTAAGCATTCTAGACGTACAAAAAGCATTCGACGATATAGACAACAAAATCGCATCCATTGAAATAAAAGACCCAGAAGGAATAACACAACCCATAGTCACAAACATCAAACCAATAGTCCAAGAAAAAACATATTTAAGCTACCTATTCCCTGTTTTGATAGTCCTTGTAATAATGTTCACAGCACTGCTAATAACACCAACACTAATACTCCTTGACAAGCACAGCCCTGCAGTCTTCAGAACATATATGACACCAGTAAAAGACTCCAGCTATATAGCAGCAAACTTCATCACAGCATCAATACTACTCTTCCTCCAAGTCGTAATAATCCTAGCAATAGCAAGCGTATTCTTCTCAGCCCAAATCATAACAAACATGCCAGAAGCAATGCTTCTTCTAATAATCATAAACTCATTATTCATCCTAATGGGAATGGCAATAGGCTACATCTTCAACACAGAAGAAGCCGCAACACTAGCAGGAGTCAGCCTTGGAGCAGTATTCCTATTCATCAGCGATGTAATCATACCAATAGAAAGCATGCCAGAAGCATTCGCATACATTGCAAGCTTCAACCCATACGTTTTAGGAAGCTCACTGATAAGAAGAACAATATTATTCGATGCGTCACTATCATCACTACTGCCAGACATACTAATACTGCTTGGATACATACTAGCAATGGCATTACTAGCATCAGGAGTATACATGCTAACAAGAAGGCACTCACTCCAAAGACTAGCAAAAGCACTAACACCAGTATTCCAAAGAGTCACGTTCAGAAAAAAATAAGCAATCCTGCAGATAACGTTGAGTCGTCCACGATTGCCCGGCCCGAAAGGGCTGGGCGGTCATTTTTCTCGCAAACTATATAAAGCGTCAAATAGCAGAACAATACAATGAAATTCCACAACACGCTCACAAGAAAGAAAGAAGAATTCAAGCCGATAGGCAAAACAGTCAGAATGTACACTTGCGGGCCAACAGTATACGATTTTGCGCACATAGGAAACTTCAGAACATACATTTTTGAAGACCTGCTCAGAAGATGGCTCAAGTACAAAAGCTACCAAGTAAAACAAGTAATGAACCTGACAGACATAGATGACAAAACAATAAGAAATTCACAAAAAGAAAAACTTCCATTAAAACAGTTCACAGAAAAATACACAAACGCATTCTTTGAAGACGTAAAAACGCTAAATATAGAACCTGCAGAAGTTTATCCCAAAGCAACAGAACACATAAACGAGATGGTTGCGATGATAAAAGTGCTCCTTGCAAAAGGAATAGCATACAAAACAGAAGACGGCATCTATTTTTCAATATCCAAGTTCCCAGAATACGGAGAACTCGCACACATAGACCTTGCACAATTACAAGCAGGCGCATCAGGCAGAGTAAAAGCAGACGAATACGAAAAAGAAAACGTAGCAGACTTTGCACTATGGAAGTTCTGGGACGAAAAAGACGGAGACGTCTACTGGGAAACAGACATAGGAAAAGGAAGACCAGGATGGCACATAGAATGCAGCGCAATGAGCGCAAAACATCTTAGCGATGCATTCAAAACAGGAAAATTCGAACCAGACAAGTTCGAAACACTAGACATACACACAGGAGGAGTCGACAACATCTTCCCACACCACCAAGACGAAATAGCACAAACAGAAGCGTGCACTGGAAAGAAATTTGTAAATTACTGGATACATTCTGAACACTTGCTCGTAGACGGCAAAAAAATGAGCAAATCACTAGGAAACTTCTACACACTAAGAGACGTAATAGCAAAAGGATACAATCCACTAGCAGTCAGATACCTACTACTATCAACGCACTACAGACAAAAACTTAATTTCACATTCGAAGCAGTAGACGCAGCAAAAACAGCAGTACAAAGACTAAATGACTTCATACTGAGACTGAAAGAAGCGCACGGAGCACAAAACAAAACAGAAATACAAGAAGCAATACAAAAAGCAAAACAACAATTCGAGAAATCACTCGACGAAGATTTAGAGATTAGTCCAGCACTGGCAGCAATATTCGAACTAATGAATCTGGTAAACAAGCACCTAGACAGCCACGAACTAAGCAAAGAAGACGCTGACAGGGTGGCAAAGTTTATGCACGAAACAGACTCTGTTCTCGGAGTACTAACAAAAGAAGAAGCATTAACACCAGAACTACAAAAACTCGTAGACGAACGAGAAAAAGCAAGACAAATAAAAAACTGGAGCAGAACAGACGAACTAAGAGACGAACTCAAAAAACACGGAATAGCAATAGAGGACACACCCCATGGACAACGCTGGAAAAGAATTCTTTCGTAAAAAATATGAAAAATTAGGCGGACAGATAGCAGAAACAAAGCCACAACCAAGCCTGAGAATCAATACATTACTGACAAGCGCGAAAGAACTAATACCTCGCCTAGAAAAATTAGGCATCAAACTCGAAAGAATACCATTCACAAAAAACGGATACTACCACAAAAGCAAATTCTCACTAGGAGCAATAACAGAATGTTTGCTGGGATACTACTATTTGCAGGAAGCAGCAGCACAACTGCCGGTTGAGGTCCTGGATCCGAAGCCGACTGATGCAGTCCTAGACTGCTGCGCAGCACCAGGAGGAAAAACAACACAACTAGCACAACACATGAAAAACCAAGGCACAATAATCGCTTACGAACTAAAACCCTACAGAATACCAAGCCTAATGATGAACCTGGAAAGATGCGGAGTAACAAACACAACAGCATTCCAAGGAAACTTCGGAGAAGCACGCGGGCAATTCGACAAAATACTATTAGATGCACCATGCGCAGGCAATTATTTGACAGAAGAAATATGGTTTGAAAAAAGAACACAAGAAGACATACAAAAAAGCAGCGAAATACAAAGAAGACTGCTAACAGACGCAGTAAGACTACTGAAAACAGGCGGAATACTAGTTTACAGCACCTGCTCACTAGAACCAGAAGAAGATGAATTGAATGTACAATGGGCAATACAGAATTTACCAGTAAGACTGGAGAAAGTAAATTTACCAATAGGCGACGATGGACTCACTAACGTGTTCGGCAAGAAACTAAATCCAGACATAGCACTCTGCAAAAGATTCTGGCCACCAAAAACAGAAGGCTTCTTCATAGCAAAAATGGTGAAAATCTCGGAATTTGGAAATTCCGAGCCATTCAAAAACCAGGGAGGTTTTTGAAGCATGAATCTGATAGAATTTTTGAAACCATTCGGAATAAATCAAGCACCAGAAGCCCAAATCATAAACAGATCATACTTCAAAACAAAAGACAGAATACAACGAGCAATATA
>JBFYLW010000054.1:0-16684 GCA_041305185.1 Nanobdellota archaeon | reverse complement strand
TTACGTGTTGGGTTAGCATCCATGTGAAGTCTAGTGCTGCTACATTTGCTGCCAGAACAAGTATTATTACTACCCAAAACCCCTTTTTCATCATATTGGTGTTTCTACATACAAGAACATTTAAATATTTTGGTATAGATAGTGTGGTTATGAAAAAATTGGTGATTGTTGTCGTTTTTATTGTTATCTTGTTGGCTGCTGGTTATTGGTATTGGGTATTGCGCGTTCCAGGTCTTTATTCTCCTGAACAGGCTGCTGTTATGGCAAAAACTTCTTGTGAGGGTGATATTGCTGATATGGTTTTCTTATTGGAGGCTCTTGAGGGTAAAAGGGAGTGTGATGAGCTTATTCCGGTTATGAAGGGTTATTGTCTTGCTTATTTTGGTGATAGCGAGGGTTGTTCTCAGTTAGCTAATTCTTCAGCGTGTATTGCAATTGTGGAACATAATCCTGAGGGTTGTGATAGTGATGCTTGCTATGCCATTTTGAATGATGAGTCTGGTTGTGTTTCTCCTGATTGTGTTGCTGTTGCTCGTCGTGATTTGGAAGGTATTAAGAGTCCTGCCATTTGTCAGGAGAGTATTGACCTGGCTACCAGCAGTGTTTTGTGCATGAATAACGCCAAGACTGTTGAAGAATTTGATGCTTGCAGGTCAGTTGAGTGATTTTTTGGGGTCTTTCATTCCTAGTTGTGTGAAGAATGCTGTTAGTTCTGCTGGTGCTCTCATTTCGTAGGGGTTTGTTGCAAAGCTTGCTATTTTCATTGGTGTTTTGTATTTTTGGCAGAATGTTATGTTTTGTATCATCCTGCCCATTAGTATGGCTCTTTTTTGTCCGTATGCGTTGAGTATTTGTGAGAATGAAAATCCTATTTTGACTTTTTTGTCTGTTGCCAGCTTGCATAATACTTGGTTCATTCCTGATGCTCTGTAGTGTGTGTGCTCTCTTGTTTCTAATAATTCAAATCCGAATACTAAGTCTGCTGCTCGTTCTATTGCTTCTCTGCTTGCCGTGCATATTGCTATTTTTCCTTTGTCGTGTGTTTTTCTGACGTGTTGTGGTTCTACGAGTAGTGCTTTTGCGTTTTTGTTGTCTTTGTAGACGAATATTAATTCTTGTATTCCTAGTTTTTTTGCCATTTCTTCGAATTCTTGTTCGTTTTTGTCTGGGAATACTATGTCTATCATTTTTGAAACTCTGACGATAAGTATTTAAAAGACTTTCGACGACTCTTATTGTATGCTTCAGCGTGTTCAGAAGGTTTTGGCGCAGGCTGGTATTGCTAGCCGGCGTAAGTGTGAGGATTTGATTTCAAGGGGTCGTGTTTCTGTTAATGGGAAAACCATTAAGCTTGGTGATAAGGCTGATCCTGATAAGGATAAGATTGTTGTTAATGGTAGGCTTGTTAAGCTGGAAAAAAAGGTTTACATTATGTTGAACAAGCCTAAGGGTTTTGTGACGACTGTTTCTGAGGAATTTAGTATGAAGACTGTTATGGATTTGGTTAAGGTTTCTGAGCGTGTTTTTCCTGTTGGCCGTTTGGACAGGTACACTGAGGGTTTGCTTTTGTTAACTAATGATGGTGACCTTGCTAACAGGCTTACTCATCCTCGTTTTGAGGTTTTGAAGGAATATTATGTTTGGTTGGATAAGCCTTTGTCTGAGAAGGCTATGGATTTGTTGCAGTCCGGGATTGTTATTGATGAGCGTAAGGTTAGGTTGTCTCATTTGGAGGTTGCTGGCAGCAAGGTTATGGTTAGGATTCATGAGGGTAGGAAGCATATTGTTAAGCGTTTGTTTGAACAGCTTGGTTTTGTTGTTAAGCGTTTGATTCGTACTAAGGTTGCTTCTTTGGAATTGGGTGATTTGAAGCCTGGCAAGTGGCGGTTTTTGACTGATGTTGAACTGCGTGTTTTAAGACGGTAAAAGTTTATATACTGCTTTTTTGCGCGTTTTGTTATGGACTGGGGTGTTTTGACTAATGAGGCGATTGCTCTTGCTGAGAGATTGAAGGTTCTTGAAGTTCATGGTAAACAGAGGATTAATGCTACTTCTGTTGATTTGAGAGTTAAGCGTTTGTTTGCTCAGCGCAAGAGGGTTTCTCCTGAAAATGTGAATAATTTTTCTTTTAACGAACTTTATGAGGAAATGGTTCCTAAGGATGGTTGGTTGTTGGCTTCTGATGGTTATTATCTTGCTGAGGCTGTTGAGACGTTGTATAAGGGTCGTGGTTTTGTTGCCAGGATTTCTTCTCGTAGCACTTGGGCTCGTTTTGGTGTTGCTTGTTTTCCTGTTCAGAATGAGCTTGATGATTTGTGTAATGTTTATGAGGGCAAGATTTTTTTTGCCGTTGATACTTTGAATACTTCTGTTATTTTGAGGCCTGGTGATGCTCCTGCTCAAATTCGTTTTGCTAAGGAGGGTTTTGTTCCTGTTTGGAATCCTGGAAAAATTAAGGGTGTTAAAAATTTTGCTCCTGGCGCAAAACTCGCGAAGTATGGTTTGACTCTTACTTTGGACGGCAAAATTCAATTGTATTCTGGCGGTGTTATTGACCCGCGTGGTGATGTTAGGAAATATTTCACTGAGGTTGATGTCGGGAAGGGTTTTGATGTTGATAGTAAGATGTTTTATTTGTGTGCTTCAAAGCAATTTGTGAAGATTCCTTCTGATTTTATTGGTTATCTGCATATTTCTGATCATTCTGGTCAGGAGTCTGGTCATCTTGGTCCTCAGGGCGAAATCTCTCATCTTGTTCATGGGAATGCTCCTTTTATTGACCCTTTTCCTCGTTTTAATGGAAGGGTTACTTTTGAGAATATGCCTTTGTTTCCCAGCAGAATTCATAGGGGCATGCGTTTGACCGAGTTGCAGCTTATGCCTCTTTTGTTTCCTTATTCTGATACTGAGTTCTCTCGTTATAATAATCAGTCTTGTGCTCAGACTTCTCGGCGTGAAAGCGTCCAGCTTGAGCTTTTTCAGTAACCTTTTTAAAGGGTTCCTATTCTTTTCGTCTATATGCCTGCACCTAGATATCGTTCAAGGACGTTCAGGAGGATTCATACGAAAACTCCTGGTGGAAATAATGTTTTGCATTATGCTAGGCGTAAGAATGCAAAGCCTCAGTGCGCCCAGTGTGGTGCTTTTCTGATTGGTGTTGCTCGTGGTACTAAGAATTTGGTTAAGAAGATTCCTAGGTCTGCGAGAAGGCCTTGTCGTCCTTATGGCGGTAATTTGTGCAGTGCTTGTATGAGAAAGGTCATTATTGCTAAGGCTAGGGCTTAATCATTGCAGTTTCGGTGACGGCTGCGGAGGAAAAAAATGATTGAAATTGGAAGGATTTGCGTGAAGATTGCTGGCAGGGATGCTGGTTTGAAGTGTGTTGTTGTTGAAGTTCTTGACAAGAATTTTGTTCTTATTGATGGTCAGACCAGGAGAAGGAAGTGTAATTCTGCTCATCTTGAGCCTCTTGATCAGAAGCTTGCTATTGAGTCCGGTGCTTCTCATGCTCATGTTGTTGCTGCTTTCAAGGACATCGGCGTTGAAGTTGTTGAGACAAAGCCTAAGGCTAAAGCTCCTGCTCGTGTTAAGCCAGTTGCAAAACCAGTTGTGGCAAAGCCTGCAGTTGCAAAGAAGCTTGTTGCTAAGAAGGCTCCTGAGAAGAAAGCGGATAATCTCTGAGGCAAAAAGATATTATTCTGAAAAGTTCTCAAGTTCAGCAAGGTATTTTTCCAGTTGTTGAAGAAACTGATTTCGATTTTTTATATTTTTGTCCGTATTTATTATCATTTGATATGCTTTATGAATTATGTGATTTTTGTCATTTATAGACTGTGCAATGCCTTTGAATGAATGAGTTGTTTTTTCGTCTTTGACGTTTTGGACGAGTTCAACAAGCCAAAAAAGTTCTTTTATCAAAGATGCAAAACTTGTTTTTCCTTTCTTATACGCAGGAACATATCCGTGGCGTATTTTTATTATTTCATCCTTGATAATTTGCTTATCGCTTCTTTTCGGATACTTGGTTATATCTATTGGTGCTCCATAAATGAGTTTATATTCGCACAATTTTTTTAGAAACAAATCTGGTTCAGCCCTCAAATCAGGTTTATATGATCCTTTTGTCCACAATTTGTTATGCTTAAATTCCCATAATGAAAGTGGTACGATCATCACTGGCTTAATACTGGGACCGTTGACTGCAAAGACTGCCGACTCGTATTTATTTTCTGCAACTATAGGAACCATATCCACATCAGAGTTTTTTCTCAGTTCTCTCCGTGCAAAACTTCCTTTTATGTAGATTGCAATGAGTTTGTTTTTTGGAATCGCTTTGATGACTTTTTTCTTTGCTTTTATTGTTGCATTTATTGCTTTTTCTTCAAATGCTGTTTTTTTCTTCCAGTTTCTCCAAAAATTAGGTCTTTTCATGTATTAGAACAATGCCGTTAAGTTAATCTCGCATCCTGCTACTGGTGTTGTTATTCCGAATGATTAGTTATCTTTTTCCCAAAATTTCTCTTTTGATGGCATTTACTTCACAATCCAGAAAATATGTATAAGCGACAAGATCCTGTATTAAATCTGCTAATTTCTGGACATCACCGCCGGTTTTAAGAAAGCATTGTACCAGTACATCTCTTATTAGCGGATCAAGTTTGTATCCCTTTTCTGGTATAATAGACATTGCACTTTTTTCAACTTCTGCTGCATTCATAGATATTATTTCATGACTTTTTTTTAATTTGTCTTGAACCAAACCTTCAGATATTGTCATTTTGTACCTCCAAAATAATATTTACTTGTTAAATTGAATTATATATAATAATTTATCTCTTATAGTGATAATGTAGAATTTTTATATTTAAGTGAATCTTAAAACATTCCACTCAGGTTAATCTCGCATCCTGCTACTGGTGTTGTTATTCCGAATTGTTCGAGTACTGCTGGGTGTATTTCTCCTAGAAATCCTGCTTGTTTTCCGTTGATAATTATTTTTGCTGCTCTGCCTGGTACGAAGCATTCCAGGTCTAATTCTTCGAATGAATAATTGATGTTTGAGTTTCTCAGCGCTGTTTCTGCTGCTTGTCTTATTTCTGTGAATGTTGCTGTGGAATGCGCGGTTACTCCTGACAGGTGTTGTTCATCTATGGCTTCTGTTTCTCTTTTTGTGATTACTCCTTGTTCGAATATTTTTTGCGGGTAGTCTACGTGTTTGTTTTTTGATAAGAATTCCAGTAATTGTGGTAATATCCAGCTTCTGATGCAGGCATACGTCGTAGACACGGGGTTTTCTATTTCTATTGTTCCTGTGTCTTGCATTTTCATTTTGTTGTAGAGTAATTCTTTGTTTGATAGTACTGCGCTCATGGTTTCTTGGTAGCCTAGTCCTATCCATAGGTTTCTTTGTGTGTCAATGAATTGTTGTATTGGGAATGTTTTTCCTACGGTGTATGATGTTTGCTGCATTGGTTCGAAGTTGTCGTAGCCGTATGCTATTGCTATGTCTTCTATTATGTCTACTTGGTGCATTATGTCGTTTCTGTAGCTGGGTATTTCTACTATTCCTGGTTTGTAATCATATCCCATTTTGTCTAGCAAATTTTTGATTTCTGCAGAATTTGGTTTTATTCCAAGTATTTTTTCTATTTCTTTTTCGTTGAATTTGATTTTTCTGTTTTCAAGCGATGGTGTTGAAACTTTTTTGTGCGGGTATCTTATGTTTAGTGCTTGTATTTTGAATCCTCTTTCTGCAAGGGCGTATGCGAATATGTTTGCTACGAGGTTTACTGATTCTTCGTCTGTGCCTGTTGTGTCAAACAATAAACTGTCGTCTCCGACTATCATTTTTCCTGTTTGTTCGCTGTTGATGACTGGAATCAGGGATAATATGTTTTTTTTGGCGTCTGAGAATACTGGGTAGAGGTTTTCATTTTTTATCAAATGTCCGTATTCTTTTCCTTTTGGGTGTTTTTCTAGGACTTGCCTTAAGCTCATTGGCTGGTGGAAGTCTAATGGTGTGAATGTTTCTTCCGGGCTTGCTGCTCTGTATGTTATTGGGAAGGTAATGTTCTTTAATGGGTAGACTCCGATTGAGATTTTTTGTCTTTTTTTTCCGAAGTTTTCTGCGAGTTTTTCTTGTAGTTGTATTAATTGTTTCAGGAGATAGTCGTCTATTTTTTTGCCTGTTGCCGTGAAGCAGGCTATATATGGTCTTATTTTTGTGAGTCTTTTGTCGAATTGGACTTCTTCTTTTGGTTTTTCTGCTGTTATTGTTGGTACTCCTTTTGTTTTTCCCAGTATGCATTTGAATAGTCTTGCCAGTCCTTCTACGCTCCACAGGTATGGCTGGTTTGTGTCGTTGAATTTGACTGTGATTTCTGTTGTTAGTTTTGCCTCGAGTTCTGCTTTTGCGCAGTTTAGCAGATATTCAAGTTTTTTCTCGTCGAGTTTTTGTCCGACAAGTTTGTTTAAATCGTCCATGGCGAATGTGATTGTTGGCATTTTATATCACCGGTGTGTTGCGTAAAAAGTTCAAGTCTTGTGAGAACAAATCTCTTATGTCTTTCATTCCTAGTTTGAACATTCCTATTCTGTCTATTCCTAAGCCCCAGGCGCATACGCTTATGTTTTTGCCTAATAAGGGTATGACTACTTCTGGTCTGAAGATTCCTGCTCCTCCGAGTTCTATCCATCCTAGTTGTGGGTGTTTGGCGAATAGTTCTGCGCTTGGTTCTGTGAATGGGAAGTATCCTGGGACTATGCGTATTTCTTCTGTGTCTGCGAATTCTTTTGCGAACATTTTCAATAATCCGACAAGGTGTCTGAATGTTAGTCCTTCTTCTACTACAATTCCTTCTGTTTGGTTGAAATCTGGAAGGTGTGTTGCATCGATTACATCATGTCTGAATACTCTTGTTATTCCGAAGTATTTTCCAGGTATTGCCAAATCTTTTGATGCTAGCATTCTTGAACTGCAGGCTGTTCCTTGTGTTCTTAGCACGTGTCTTTTTGTTCTTTCAGCGTCGAATTGGTATTTCCATCCTGTGCTTCCAGTGTTGTTTCCGTTTTCGTGTGTTTCTTGGACTTTTTTGATTATTTTGTCGTCCATTTTTGCATATTTTGGTTCTCGTACGTAGTACGCGTCGTGTATGTCTCTTGCGCTGTGGAATTGTGGCATGTAGAGCGCGTCCATGTTCCAGAATTCTGTTTCTACTAATGGTCCGCTCATTTCCTGGAAGCCTAAGCCTTGGAATTTTTGCCTTACCCAGTCTAAAAATGCTCTGTAGGATTGTTTTTTTCCTCCTGATATGCTTGGAACGTTTATTGTTACATCGTATCTTCTGAATGTTTTGTTTTTCCAGTCTCCTGTTCTTAGTATGTTTGGCGTTATTGCATCTATGAATTTTTCATCTCTTACTCCTAAAGAAATCAGTTTTTTTCCTGTGTCTGTGAGTGTTGCTTTTTTGATTCTTTTTTGTTCTATTTTGATTATTTGTTTTCTTTTTCTTAGTTGTTCTATTGTGTGTTTTTCTTCTGGTTTTAGTTCTTTTATGTTGATTGGGAATGTTTTTTTCAAAAATTTCTCTTCGAGGAATTCTCCGGAAAGCATTCTTTTTCCTTGGTCGGTTATTTTTACTACGAGTTCTTTGTTTTTTAACAGCAGGATTGCCCCTTTTTGTCTTAGGAGTCCTACGCAGATGTTTACTTCTTCATTGCTTAGTTTTGTTTTTTCTGCGAGTTTGCATAATGCTATGTCTTTTTCTTGTAGTGTTGTTAGAAATTTTCTTTCTGGTAGTCCGTTTTTTAGGTATTCTTCCCCGTTTTTGTCTAGTTCTATTATTTCCTGTGGTTCTGTGTCTATTGTGACTGCTTTTTTGTTTTCAAGCCATTGTAGTGCTCTCATTACTTCTACTTCTTGCAGTCCTGTAGCCATGGCTAGGTCTTTCAGGTATGAATGGTTCGCGAGCTCTGGAAGCACGCGTCGTTCATACGGATGCAGGCTTTGTGCGAGCTTTTTTGTGTCCATAAAGAATAGAAAAAAAAGAAAGGAATTATTTGAAAGACGGTTCTTTCATACCTTTCCAGGCAGTGTTGAACATTCCCTCAAGCGCGCCGGCAAAGAATGGTGTGTTTACCCAGATGCCTACATCGTATGTCGGGTGGACTTCTTGGTCGTCCATTATCATGAAGATTAATTCTTTTCCGTCTACGATGCAGAATCTTGCTTTGCTGTCTGTGTGCTTGACTTCTGCCACTTCTTTGACGTCTTCCACTGCTCCTTTTGTTTCTTTTGTGAGCGGTGCTGCTATTCTGATTTTGACTCCTTTTTTCTTGAGTTTTTCAAAGACTGGCTTTAGTCCTTCAACCTTTCTCATTAATCCTTGAGATGTCGTTATTATTGTGACGCTTTTCTCTGCTTTTCTGATTGCAAGCTCAAGTTGTGAGTATAGGTTGTGTCTTCCTCTTAGGCTGCCTGAAAGTTCTGTTGGCTCAACCAGTTCTACTCCTTGTGTGTGGAGTGAATTTAGTTCTTCCAAAACAGCTGTTTTTTTCAAATCTTCCAGTCTTTTGACTCTTTCGGTGGCTTCTTCGCTCAGGTTCTTTTTGACTCGTTCAAGCACTTCTGTTGGTGGTACTGCGATGTATTTTATCGGTTTTCCCAGTTTCATTATTACGAAGCCTTTTCTTTCTAGGCTTTCTAGAACGTCATAACTTCTGCTTCTGGGTACGTTTGCGATGTCAGAAAGTTCTCCTGCTGTTGCAACTCCTCTTGATAACAGTGCAGTCCAGATTTTCACTTCGTACAAGTTTAGGACAAAATAACGCCTTAATTTGCTTAAAAATTCTTCTTTAACTATCATTTATACCTCCCCCCTTTTTGCGTCGGAAAAACGGCCTTTTTACTCCGGTTTTTCCGTAACACTTTTTTGTTATTCACTTGAGGTAAAACTGTTTGGTATTAAAACTTTTTGGTCGTACTATATATGCACCACTGCGCCTCAACAATACTTCAGACGGGGAATTGCTACTCTGAAGTTAGTTCATTCAAAGTCATAGGGTATATTTAAACATTTATTGCATGAAAACTGTTGTTTTGTAACATAGTGTTTGTACCTATAATATGTGTTAGTGTTGATTGAAAAGCTAAAATCATTTATAATGGTCGTATTCTAGGTTTTCTATGCCCAGAAAGTCTTTGAACATTGCTGATTTTTTGAGCCCGCGCTGTGCGTGGGGTGGGGGTAGGGAACTGGATTACAAGAAACTTTTGGCTTTGTCTGACGAGGATTTTAAATTGCTTTATTTGATTAGGATGGAGGAATTTCGTGATAAGGATGGTTTGTGGCAGGATGAATCTTCTAGACCTGCTTGGAAAATTGGAATTCCGAAGTGCGAGGGGTGTCATAAAGATATTTCCAGTCCTGCTGAGCTTAGGCATTATCTGGGCTGGTTTATGCACGGTCCTTGTTTCAGGGATTTTTATCGCAAAGAAAGGGTTGATGAACCTAATGAATTAAAAAAGCAATATTGGGACCGCGTTGCTTCTCTTCCTGAAGTGTTACAGCGTTAATTTATTCGTAACTTAGCTTATATCTTAACAGGGCTGCTATTCCTCCTATTCCGTCTAATTTTTTTCCGCCTGAGTGTTCTCCTGATATGATTGCTACTTTTCCTTTTTGTTTGTCTACGTTTCTCATTATGTAGTCTACTTGTCCGAACTTGTTTTCTTCTCTTAATTTGTGTATGAGCGTATCTGTTACCAGTAATGTTTCTACTGCTCCTGCTGTTGTTGCTTCTTCTGTTTTTTTGATGCCGTAGACTACTGCTCCTTTTTTTGAGATTTCCTGTAACACTTTTTCTACTAATTTCATTTCGTTTGATGTTCTTTCCTGTTTTAGTGCTGTTGCGACTTCTTCTCGTTTCAAAACTTCGTTTATTGCCTGTTCATCTACTGAGGAGCAGGTTGCCTGTATGATTTTCTTTCTGAGATTGTCGTTTTTCAGTACTTTGTATAATTCTTCTTTCCAGAATGATGGGCTGCCCAAAATTATGTAGTCCAGCTTGTATCTTTCATCGTATTGTTCGAGTTGTTTGATTATTTGTTCGTAAAAGCTTGCTGTTATTTTTGTTGTTATTCTTTTTTTTTCCACCTCTCCTTGTAGGTGTGTCAGCACTTCTGCTCCAGTTCTTTTCATGATGGCAAAGTATGCGTCTTCTCTGTCGAATACGCATATCATTATTTTTGCTGGTTTTGCTTCTGTTGCTTCTTCCAGCCTGTCGAGTTGGTATCCGTACCAGTGTTCTTTTTGTATTGATATTGTGCTTCCGGGTTCTACAGAGAAGGTGTGGTAGCTTCCGTGTGGTACATCTTCCGGTCCTTCTGTTATTTTGCCTCCAACTCTCAGCGTATTGGCAGTATACTCTACTTTTTCTGCTGTGAGCGCGATGAACACCATTCTTTTGATTGCTTCTGCTTCTTCTGTTGGCTTGATTTTTCTGGGCGTTTTGCCTTTTATTGAGTCTCCTGCCTCTATTATTTGTGATAGGTACCATAAGTCTTCTGGAGTTTCAACTAGTACTTTGATTTCTCCTTGTTTCAGGTTCTTGTGGGTTATCTTCATGTTGTTTGTCTCGCATTTCAGGTTTAAAAGGGTTTGCCTACAAAACATTTATATATAATTCAGTCTGGGATTTGAATATTAAAAAGGTGATGTTTATGAACAGGCGCGCTGAAAAGATTCATTCTGGTAGTCCTGCTGCAACTCTTATTGGTATTCTTACTTTGTTGTTTATTTTTTACATTATGTTTTTGCCTGTTGCTGAACGGAAGGCTTTGCTTGATGAGGATGATTCTTCTATTACTGAGGAGGAGCGTACGCTTTTGGACATTGCTCCTGGCAGGTTGACTTTTACTGAGAAGACTGTTTTTGATCATAAGATTTCGAATGTTTATCTTGTTGAAACTCGTAATTCTGTTGTTCTTGGTTTGGAGAATCCGTTTATTATTAGGAAGCATTTGTTTGGGGAGCAGAGAAAGACTGTTGTGTTTGGCGTTCCTGATTTGCAGAATACTGAGAATGTCATTTTGAGTTTTCAGGCTCCTGAGAGAAAGGGTACTTTGGTTATTTCTTTGAATGGTCAGCTGATTTTTGAAGGTTTGGTTGGATTGCAGAATCCTCCTCCTGTTTCTTTGCCTAAGGCTTTGTTGAGGGATACTAATGTTTTGGAATTTTCAGTTGCTGGTGGTTTCTTTTCAAGTAAGAAGTTTTCTTTGTCTGATGTGAAAATTGTTGGTGATATCACTGATCTCTTGCGGCAGATGTCGACTAATACTTTCACTGTTTCTGATACTGAGCGCGATAATTTGGAGTCTGCATTTTTGGACTTTTTCCCGATTTGTGAGCAGAGCGCAGTGGGTGTTTTGAACATCGAGCTTAATGGTAAAATAATTTATTCTGCTGTTCCTGCGTGTGATAGTTTGAACAGGCAGGACTTGTATTCAGAGGACTTGCGTACTGGCAAGAACACTTTGCTTTTCAAGATTTCAAGAGGGAGTTATCGTGTTGAGCAGATTAAGGTTCGTACTCTTTTGAAGCCTGTTAAGGCGTTTATTGATTTCTTCAGCATTAAGAGCAGTTTGTATAATGACGTTCTTGAAAAAGAAAAGCAGGTTATGCTGTTGATCGAGTTTGTTGATGATGGCAAGGTTAAGCGTGCTGAATTCAATCTTAATGGCAAATTGTCGATGATTGATCAGCGCGAGTCAAAGTATGAGCGCGATATCAGTTCTTTGATCAGGGAGGGTAATAATTACATCGAGATCAAGCCGCTGACCGAGCTTGATGTTGTCAAGCTGCAGGTTCGTGCGGATTAAGCTATGGTTGGTGCTCCTCCTGTAAATGGAAGTGTTGGAGCTCCGCCTGTTGCCCCTCCTAGTCCTCCTCCTCAGGCTCCGCCTGCTGCGCCTCCTCAGATTACTTGTCCTAATTGTACGGGTCCTAACCCTGCTGGTAGTGCGGTTTGCCAGTGGTGTGGTTCTAATCTTGGAGCTGGACCTGCACCAAGCGCTCCTGCTGGTGAGAGTGTTGAAGATTTGCAAAGGAAAGAAAAACAGCTGAAAAGAGAAGTTGTTGGCTCTACAATTATGGCTGTTGCTACTGAGGGAGCTACTGCTGGTGAAACAGTTGGAAAGGCTGCTCAGCTTAAGCAGACTGAGGAGGCTTTGAAAGAGGCTAAGAAGCGTGAGAGCGAGGCTGAATCGAGGAAAAATTCTGCTGAAAGTAAGCTTGCTACTGCGTCCACTGGTCCTCTCACTCCTAAGAAATTGTTTGCTCAGCCTGCAATGGTTTTTGTTATTTCTCTTGTTTTGTTTTTGTACTTGCGTTATATCAAGATGAATTCTATTGCTAATTGGATTTTAATTTCTGGTTTGATTTCTATTATTATCGGCATTATTTTCAAAGAGCCTAAGAAGGGTTTGCTTTTCTTGTTGGTTCCATTGTTGATTGGTTTTCTTAATATGATGAATTTGGTTACTCCTGCTAATTCGATTATTGTTGTTGGTTTTGTTAGTATGCTTATTCTTTTGACTTTTGAGAAGACTCGGGAATTTGTCAATAAGGTTTTGAATGTTGGTGTTTATGTTGCTGGTGGTGTTTTGATTTTTTGGCTTTCTGCTTGGGCTCAGGTTCAGATTGGTGTTTCTTATCCTCATATTGTTACTACTACTTTGATGATTGCTTATTTTTCGTTTGTTTTGTTTAAGAAGGAAAAGCCTGCTATCAAGTTTTCTGCTATTGTCGTCAATATTCTTTTCTTTTTTGTTATTTTCACTATGCCGACTATTATTGCGCCTCAGGATAGTGCTTTTTATAATTCTGTTGAGTCTCAGAGGGCTGCTTGGGTTGATATGTTGTCTGGTGTTGGTTTGATGGGTAAGGAGATTTACAAGGGTGCTCAGATGCAGTATTATACTGCTATTGGTGATTACGAGTCTGGTGTTGAGGCTGAGCAGCAGAAGCCTTTGGGCGTGTTTTTGGATAATATTGGTATTAGTTCTAAGATGGTTCAGGTGACTGATAGTATTAACGCTTTTGGTACTTTGCGGGTTGAGTCTTTTAAGACTGCTCAGCCTGTTGATGTTTCTGTGCGTTGTTATGTTAAGGATAGGGAGAATGTTGAGGGTAGTATTAGTCCTACTGCTAAGTTTTCTGTTGAGCAGTACGAGAGTCAGGATATTGACTGTATTTTCCCTGAGGCTGGCGATGTTGGTGTTGGTCCTCAGGTGATTGATTTTGAGGCTTCTTTTAGTTTTACTACGAGTGCTTATTTGAAGAGTTACTTTATGGAACAGTCAAGGATTCGTGATTTGAGGCGTCAGGAAAAGGATCCTCTTGATGCTTTTGGTATTACTGATAAAAATCCTGTTGCTGTTTTTACTGGTGGTCCTTTGATGATTGGTTTGGGTGCTGGTCAGCAGCCTGTTGCTTTGCTTGATAAGAGTCAGCCTGGTTTTGGTTCTGGTCCTACTTTGGGTATTACTTTTGACAAGAATTGGTTGGAGGGTGAGTTGTTGAATGTTACAAGGCTTAATATCAGTGTGCCTTCTGGTTTGACTGTTAATGATGTTGATGGCAGGAAGATTTGTCCTGATAAGTCTCAAAATTGTGTTTTGGAGGGTGACGCTTTGAAGAGGTTGTTTGGAAAGCCTATTGTTCTTCCTAAGACTATTCGCGTGCATACTGGAATTTCTGATCCTGCTCTTGTGTTGTCTAATGCTCCTATGGCTATTCAGAGTTTCAAGGTGGGTGTTGAATACGTATATGTTATTAGGAAGGGTGTTGAGGTTATTGTTACGGGTGTTTCATCATGAGAAAAGTTTTGTTTTTGTTGTTGTTTTTGGTTGCGTGCCAGATGGTTCCTTCTCAGTTGCCTTTTGGCAAACAGCAGGTGAAGGCTCTTCCTAATATTTTGTCTGGCACTTCTGCTTTGCAGGCTTCTTTTAATAAAAATTCTATGAGTAATATTTACATGTGCCAGCAGGCTAATGTTTTTGTTGATTTGAAAAATGCAGGAGCTTCTAATATTTCTGGTGCTGCTTACATTTTTATTTCTGAGGAGCAGTATTTGAAGCCTTTGGATAAGAAGTCTGGTGTTTTTTCTTTGGAGGGTAAGTCTTTGTATAATCCTAATGGTGGTATTGCCCAGCTTTCTTTTAAGTTGGAGAATAAGGGTTTGCCTCCTCAGTTGGAGTCTTATAGTTCCCCGTTGATTTTCCAGGCTTGTTATAAGTATCAGACTGTGGCTAATGCTCAGATTTGTATTGATCCTGATATTTCTAATTTGAAAAGGGGCAAGGTTTGTTCTGTCCAGCCTGTTTCTCTTTCAGGTGGTCAGGGCGCTCCTGTTGCTGTTGTTCGTGTTGAGCCTTTGATGGTTCCTGAGAAGGATAAGGTTAAGCCTATGCTTGCTGTTTATGTTAAGAATCTTGGTGATGGCGCGGTTATTTCGCAGGAGAATGCTGAGCTTGCTTGTAGTGGTAAAAAGGTCACTTTGTCAAGCACTGTTGCTTTGCGTGCTGAAATGTTTGGTGTCGAGCTTGATTGTCCTGATTCTGTTCGTCTTGAGCCTCAGGGTGAGACTCGTATTATTTGTTCGTCGACTGCTCTTTCATCCTCTGCTGATACTTTTTCAACTGTTTTGCTTGTTCAGCTTGATTATGGTTATGTGACAACTGCTGTTTTGCCGGTTAGCATTAATGCAATTGCAGAACAAAAGCCTTGTTAACCAAAAAGTATTTATAAGGAAGTGATTGAAATGATGGGTATGAAAAAGAGTGTGATATTTTTGCTTATTGTTTTGTTAGGTTGTGCTGGCACTACTACTAAGGATAGTACTGCTCAGGTTTCTGATTTTCGTGTAGGAACTGAGGGCTTGTCTATGTCTTTTGTTCCTAATCTTCCTCCTCCTCGGTTGTTTGGCGGTGAGCCTTTTAATGCTATGATTCAGATTGAGAATAAGGGTACTGCGGATTTTCAGCCGGGTAGCTTGTTTATTTACCTGTCTGGTTTTGATCCTACTATTATTACTGGTCTTTATAGCACTGGTCAGGGTCTTAATGAAATTTTGAGGGGTCGTGGTCCTTATATGCCTAAGGGTGATGTTAGTGCTGTTAATTTTAATGGCAGGATTGCTGCTTTGCCGGTCGATAAGTATAATCCAACTATTATGGCTACTGCTTGTTACGAGTATACTACCACTGCTGGCGCTCAGGTTTGTGTTGATCCTAATCCTTATGCTCCTACTAGTATTCAGAAGGTTTGCACTCCTTCTGCTGTTTCACTTGGCAGTCAGGGTGCTCCTGTTGCTGTTACTAGTGTTGAGGTCAATCCTTCTCCAGGTGTTACTAGGTTTACTATTCATATTTCAAACATTGGTGGGAGTACTGTTTTCAAGCCTGGAAAGCTTGCGGAATGCAGTCCTTATGGTGCTGGTTTGACTTTCAATGATGTTGATTTTGTTCAGGTTGTCGACGTTAAGATTTCTGGTTCTTCTATTAAGAACAAGTGCAGGCCTATTGATAAGGACTTTATTCGTTTGACTAATGGTGTGGCTTCTCTTTTCTGTGAGCTGCCTAAGGAGAGCTTGCGTGGAGAGGCTGCTTATCTGACTCCTTTGAATGTTGTGTTGAAGTATGGTTATAGGCAGAGCATTTCTACATCTCTTGATATTCGTCCGAGTTATGCTATAACGTAAAGTTTAAATAAGCAGGTGTTTGTGAAATCGTAAAAATGAGGCGATTTGCAGTATTGGCATTGTTGGCTCTTCTTGTTGCTTGTGCGGCAGGAACTAGTAAGCAGGTTTCTTTAGGCTCTCCTTTTGTTGGTGGTACTCAGGGTCTTGTTCTTTCTTTTCAGGATTTTAGGACAGAAGTTTTTGATGGTAATCGTGATCCTTTTGATGTTATCGTGAGTTTGGAGAACAAGGGGGAGAGTTTGGTTAAGAAGGAGAATGTGAAGGTCAGCCTTTCTGGTATTAATCCTGTTGAGTTTTCCAAGACAGAGCAGGACTTAATCAAGAATGCTCCTGATGATGCTATAGAGACTCGTAAGGATGCTCAGGGTAATGTTTTGCCTGGTCCTCTTGTGTTTACTGAGTTTGTTGGTTTGAATCATAAGGGTGCTATTGCTGGCGCTACTGCCCAGTTTACTATTCGTGCTGATGTTTGTTATTTGTATCGTACTAAGGCTGCTAGCAAGTTGTGTATTAGGAGTAATTTGTTGACTCCGCCTGCTGGTGGTATTTGCGAGTTGAATGAGGATAAGCCTTTCTTTAATAGTGGTGCTCCTGTTCAGATTGCCAGTTTTAAGGAGACTGTGCGCGCCAAGGATAAGATTGGTTTTACTTTTGAGATTAAGAATTCTGGTACAGGTAGTGTATTCGAGAGGAATTCTGTTTGTGACAGGTCTCAGCGTCAGAAGGAGAATAGGGTTTATGTGACTGTTGCTACTGGTTTGAATGGTTTGTCTTGTACTGGTTTGGAGACTACTGCTGTCGGCGCAGAGGGCTTTGTGACTTTGTATGGTGGTTCTAAGATTGTTTCTTGTGCTCAGACTGTTTCCACTGCTTCTGATTTTGAGCAATTGGTTGGTGTTGAAGTTGTGTATGATTATGAAGAGTT
>JBFYLW010000053.1:0-5250 GCA_041305185.1 Nanobdellota archaeon | reverse complement strand
CTACTCCATCAGTGTTTACTTCTGCTAGTTTTGTGAAGTTTTCTAGAATGTCTTTCATTTCTGCTGCGAACTTTTTGATTTCTTCTTCTTTGAGTTTTATTCTTGCGTTTGCCGCTACTCGTTTTACTATTTCTGGTGTGATTTCCATAGAACGTTCTTTTTATTGCAGGATTAAAAAGTTTTGCTTATTTGCCAGTTATTTTCCTTGCTAATTCAGCTAATTTGCTGTCTTCTGCTTTTTTATAATCGTGCGAGGAGATGTACCCTTCATATTTCGAAAAATATTTGTTTACGTTTGAGCTGATTTTTTTCCATCCATCCATTTTTGTTCCGTGCATGGGAAATAGTTTTGCGTGTATGTGGTCTACTCCGAATCCTTCAAATATCATTCCTGTTCTTCCTACGTCTTCGAGTTTTTCATCAAGGAGTTTTGCTACTTCTTTGCTTGCCAGAACTAATCCTGTCAGCACGTCATCTGGCAGGCTGAACGCATAGCTTGGATGGTGTTCTTTTGTTATTACTACTGAGAATCCTTCTGTGTTTGGGTTTATTGACAGGAATGCCAGGTATTTGTCGTTTTCCCATATTTTGTGGCATGGCGCTTCTCCTTTTGCTATTTTGCAGAATATGCAGTCTTTCATTTTACTTGTCCTTGTTAAACAATTTCATTATGTCTGCTGGTATGATTATTATTTTCTGGCTTGGGTCTGTGCTTATGTCTGTTATTGTTGACAGTGTTCTTAAGTTGAATGCTGTTGGTTCTTTTCCGAGGATTTGTGCTGCTTTTGCCAGGCTTTCTGCTGCTTTGATTTCTCCTTCTGATTTGATGATTGTTGCTCTTCTTTCTCTTTCTGCTTCTGCTTGTTTTGCCATTGCTCTTTTCATTGTTTCTGGGAGTTCTATTTCTTGTATTTTGACTTCTATTACGTCTATTCCCCAGGGGTCTGTTGCTTTGTCAATTATTTTTTTGATGTCTTCTGCTACTCGTTCTCTTTTTGAGAGTATGACGTCTAGGTCTGCTTTTCCTACTGCGTCTCTTAGTGCTGCTCTTGCGAATTGTGATACTCCGAGTTCGTAGTTTTCTATTTCGAGTATTGCTTTTGATGGTTTTAGTACTCTGAAAAATATGACTGCGTTTACTTTTAGTGGTACGTTGTCTGCTGTCATTGCTTCTTGCGGTTCTACGTCTACTGTGCTGACTCGTAAATCAAGTCTTTGTGTTTTGTCTATGATTGGTATGACCCATTTGAGTCCTGGTTCTATGACGTCTTTGAACTTGCCGAGTCTGAAGCGTACGAGTCTTTGGTATTCGTAGACTAGTCTTAGTCCCCAGATTAGTATTATCAAAACTATTACCGCTATTATGTATAGTAGTACTGCCATTTTTTATTCCCCCCTATTTCTTGACGATGTCTAGTTTCATGTGTAATTCTTTCAGGAAATCTTCTGTCCAGTCTTGCGGGCTTCCGTCCATTGGGTTTTCTCTTGATTTGTTTCTTGGGAATGCTATGCTTTCTCTGATGTCGAAGACGTTGTTCATTAGTGCTACTAGTCTGTCAAACCCTAGTGCTATGCCGCCGTGTGGTGGTGCTCCGTATTTGAATGCGTTTAGTAGGAAGTCAAATCTTTTTTCTGCTGCCTCATAATCTAGGCCTATGACTTTTAGTACTCTTGTTTGTGTGTCTTTTCTGTGGATTCTTATGCTTCCTCCGCCTATTTCCCACCCGTTTAGTACGCAGTCGTATGCTTTTGCTCTGACTTCTCCTGGTGCTGTTTCGAGTTTGTCCATGTCTTCTTCTCTTGGGTGCGTGAATATGTGGTGTCTTGCTTGCCAGCCGTTGATTTCTTCATTCCACTCAAATGCTAGCATGTCTACAACCCATAAGAAATTGAATTCTTCTTTTATCAGGTTTAGTTTTTTGCCGATGTGTAGTCTTACTTGTCCTAGTCCGGTTGCTGCTTTTTCCCATTCGTCTGCTGCAAATAATAGGAGGTCTCCTTCTTGTGCATTTGTTGCTGTGATTAGTTGTTTTTGGATTGCGTCTGGGAAATACTTGACTACGCTGCTTTCGAGTACGTTTTTTCCTGTTACTTTTATCCACGCGAGTCCTGGCAGGTTGTGTGTTTTTGCTATCGCGATTAGTTCTTCTATTTCTGTTCTTGTGAATTTGCCTGCTCCTTTTGCGTTGAGGCAGAATACTTTTCCTTTTTTGTCTATGACTGATTTGAAAACGCTGAAGTCTGAGTGTTTTACGATTTCGCTTACATCTACGAATTCCAGTCCAAATCTTAGGTCTGGCTTGTCGCTTCCGTATTTGGTCATTGCTTCGTGGAATGTCATTCTGGGAAATGGTGTTTTGAGGTCTATGTTTAGTGCTTTTTTGAAGATGTGTTTGAGCATTTCTTCAACTGTTGTTTGAACGTCTTTTTCTTCTACAAAGCTCATTTCTAGGTCGATTTGTGTGAATTCTGGTTGTCTGTCTGCTCTGAGTTCTTCGTCTCTCATGCATCTTGCTAGCTGGAAGTATCTGTCCATTCCAGCTACCATTAATAGTTGTTTGTAAATTTGAGGTGATTCTGGCAGGGCAAAGAATTTGCCTGGGTGTATTCTGCTGGGTACTTTGAATACTCTTGCTCCTCCTGGTGTTGTTTTTTGTAAGATTGGTGTTTCTATTTCTATAAAGTTTTGGCTTGATAGAAACTCTCTTGCAGCTTGTGCTGCGAGGTGTCTTGTGACTAGTCTGTGCTGCATTACTGGTCTTCTTAGGTCCAGGTATCTGTATGTTAGCCTGATTTCTTCGTTTGCTTCTGTTCTGTCATCAATTTCGAATGGTGGTGTTTCTGCTTGGTTTATGACTTGTAAACTGTCGCACAAAACGTCAATTTCTCCAGTTATCAGTCTTGTATTTGTCATTCCTTCTGGTCTTAGTCTTACGTGTCCGCATATTTGTATGACGTATTCTCTTCCTAGGTGTTGTGCTGTTTCGTGTGCTTGTTGGTTGTGAGAAGGGTCAAAGACTGCTTGTGTTATTCCGTACCTGTCTCTGAGGTCTATGAATATTTTGCCTCCGTGGTCTCTTCTCGTGTGTACCCACCCGCATAGTACTACTTCTTTTTGGAGGTCTTTTTTGGTTAGTTCTCCGCAGGTGTGTGTTCTTTTCATAGAATATGCTTTTTTGTGACGGTTTATAAAGTTTTAGGCGTTAGAAAGCGCCAGAATATTGGTTTATTCGCGCTTCTGCTTCGTCTATCATCCGATTTCGGTACGATATCCAGTTATCAAAACCATCAATATTTACAGTTTCGGTATATATGACAAATTCTTGTATTGGTGGACGGTGTTGCTGTCCGCGTAAAAGTTTTTCAAGCAATGTCTTGTTGAATACTCTTGATTTTATTAAAAAATCTAAATCTCTATACGCATTGATTGCGACTGCAAACTCTGAACTTCTGGTAGCTAGTTCGTCAAGCCGCCCAACTACGAATAGCGTTTGATAAGCGTCCCAAACTCCTTCTTCAGGTATTGCTCCAGGAGGTTGGTAAACATCTTTCGGGTTCCAAAAACATATTTCCGTTCTCAAAGTATGATAATCACATGTAAAAAATGCTCTTGTCATACTATCAACAAAATTTGCCACTCTGTCTATTGATATCGGCGATCTGAGTATCTTTCCCATACAGAAAAAGCTCTTTTTTCGCTTTAAAAAGCTTAGTTAATCTGTTCGTAAAGTTTACAGTTGTTTGGCGAACTTTAGTATGTCTTCAGGATTCTTTAACACAAAGTCTGCTAGTTTTTTGTCCTTTAATTCCCCGTGTCCCCATTGTGCGAATGCTGTTTGGGCTTTTACTGCTCTGCCTGCTATTAAATCATCTTCTCTGTCTCCTACTACCAAATGCACTTCTTTGCAGTCTGTTAATGCTTGTTTTACGAGTTCTTCTTTGCTGTATATTAGGTCTGGCGTGTTGCCGTAGACTTTGCCAAAAACATTTCTCATTCCAAGTATCTCAAGTGCAGGTTCAATAATGTCTGTTCTTAGTGTTGTTACTATAGAAAGTGTGTGTCCTGTTTTTTTCAGCATTGTTATTGCTTCCTTCATTCCAGGATAGAATATTTTGTCTTTCCACTCATTGACTACTCCGACATAATGCAACTGGAACATGTTTGTCATGATGATGGTTTGTGTTCTTGCTTCTTTTATTCCAGTATATTCTTGTATTCTTTTCCTATTGATGTCGTAGTGTGCGTGTGTTTTCTGTAGTTCTCTCATCTTTTCAGAAGTCATTTTGATGTCTAGTGTTTTGCATCGTCTTATTGAAGCTTCTTCTGCTACTTCCTTTTTTGCTATGGTTCCGTCCCAGTCAAAGGCTATGTGCATTTTATTTCTTAAACTTTATTTTCAGCGCCAAATCTTCTAATTTTTCCAACCCGTATTTTATCGCATCAAACTTTTTTCTTGCTGGGCTGTTTCTCCAGTCGAACAGCATTAGTTCTTCATACAGTTCGCCTGCAGTGTCTTTTATTTTCAAAGCTGTTTCGTAGTCTCCTTTGATTGCGCTGTTGACTGCTTTTCTTACGAGTTCTCCTATTACATCAGAAAGTGCTGGCAGATATACGTCTGTGTCTATTCCTAAGTCTTTTGGTGTTGGTAATTGTCCTGTTTTCAAATAGTGTACGTAGCAGCTTGCTTCTGTGTATTCTTCAAGGCAGTCTGAATATGCTCCTACGTTTGCCAGGTGTACGTCTTTTTTGATTAGCAAATCTATTTTCTTTATGATGTTTTTAGCCTCAGAGAGTAGTTTGTCTGCTTCTTTTAGGTCTCCTCTGTGTGCTGCGTATATTGCTTGTTTGCTTGATTTGAGTACTGTTCTGCTTTGTATGATTAGTTGTTCTCTTAGTGCATCAAATGCTTCCATATTTTGGCGCATTTCTTTGAATGTTTGTTTGTTTAGCATGCTTGTGCTTCCCTCGTCGTCATTTATAAATGTTACCACAGAAACATTTATATAAGTACTAAATCATTTGTTGAGCAAAAGAGTGTGAACTATGGCGGATACAGTATTGGGCGGAGTTTTGGAGTTTTTCAGGCAGATGGGCGTATATGACGTTTTGTTGCCTTTCAATCATGTTATTACTATAATGTTTGCTATCTTGGAGAGGACTAAACTTTTTGGTACTGAAACAGGTTCTGATAATAAGAAGGAGTTTACTAAGAAGAACTTGAATGCCATGGTGGCTTTTGTTACTGCTTT
>JBFYLW010000052.1:0-3318 GCA_041305185.1 Nanobdellota archaeon | reverse complement strand
TAGTTCTTTTTCTTCCTGGCTGATTTTGTAAAGAACGGCTGGCACGAATAGTGCGAAGTATAGTCCTAATGACCACCAGCTTCTGGTTGCTAGGCAGATTCCCAGCATTATTAGCAGCAGTGCTGTTTTTCCTGGGTGTCGTAGTTTTGCGTATATTCCTGTTTGTGCTGCTTCGAATCCTGCGCTTAGTCTTTCCTGGAATGTTTTGTCGTCATGCAGCTGTCTTCTGGCAATGATTTGTAACAGTCCTCCTAAGAAGAATAACACTGCTCCTGCCCACATTGATATTATTGCGTCTGGTTTGTTGTTGATGTAATAATAGATTGCTAATCCTGCTGTTACTAATCCCATTATTGCTAGTATCCAGCTGCTTTCGCTGCTTTTTGTTTTTGCTGTTTTGAATATTAACAGTCTGAATATTCTTCCGCCCAAGAGCGCTATTCCGATTATTATTAGCAATACTGTGATTGCCACAAGAATTTTAAGCATATTTACCATAACTGTCTCTTGATGTGTGGTGATTTATATGGTTTTTGCCTTAATATGTAGTCACTAAAAAGTAGTTAAGTTTATATAGTGCTCTTTATAATATTCTTGTTATTGGTTGTAATAAAATGATTGCAAATCTGATTCAAAGGGCGCGTAATGCCGTTGTTGGTACAGTTGCTGCAACCGCGCTTGCCGCATCGATATTCTTTGCTGGCTGCAGCAGCAGGGACAACCCGTATAAAAATATGAATCTGGAGCAGGTAGTTTCTTCTGTTAAAAGTCCTGGTGAAGCTCAGGATTTTATTGATATGAATCTTGATTATGCTTATGAAGACCTTAATATTCAAAGATACACTGCTTTGAATGGTGCAGAGGTCCAGAGTTTTAGGAAAACTTTTGACAGGAAGAGGGGGGTTTGCCGTGATGGTTCTGTTGCTGTTGCTGCTATGCTTCAGGATGATGGTTATCCTGCAAGAGTGCTTGATGTGATGTGGACTGGTGGAAACTATGGTGGTCATTCTGTATTTGTATACCAGGATGCTGAAGGCAGATGGGGCTCTGCAGGAATAAATGCTTCTGACAGAAGGGATGCTGTTTTTTGCTCCTTGGAATCTCTTGCAAGGGATGTTGCTCACGATTATGATGGGGATTACAAAGGTTTTAGTTTGTACGATTTGTCTTTGGTGAATCTTGTTGAGGGTACTAATGAGGGTCTTGTTGCAAAAACACCATTCGTGAAAGAGGAAGTTAGTGATTCTGAAATGATTTATTACACAATACTGAAAACACTGACAGGATTTGCGCATAATTGGGTAACGGCCACTCCTGAGCAATCAAGCATTACTTGTGATAAGTACACTGAAGATGCTTATCTTGATGAGAGGAGAATCACTGGTGAAAGGCTGGGCGTACAGTTTGAGGATCAGTGGAATGTTCTTATGAGAGCTGCTTGCAGGCTTCCAATTGAGACTTTGAATACTAAAACTATGAATGGGGATGTGACAACAGACAGGAAATGTTTTGTTTACACTTATGATAATCAGGTTCAGCAGGAAGTTTGGGAATCAAGAAGAAATGGCGCTTTTGTTGCTTATGTGCTTACTATCAATGAATATTTTGCTGGAAAAAAGAGTGCAGTGGAGCTCAGAAAAAGTAATGATGGTGATTACCAGTTTGATTTCATTGAAAGGGTAGAGTTAAATGCCGACGGAACAATGACGGTTTATACTGACAACAATGCAGATGGCATCTGGGATTCTATAACGACTTCGTCTCAATAAAAAATTAGTTTTATATACCAGTATACATTTTTGGTCTTCATAAAGAGGTGTTATGATGGCTAAGAAGAAAACTGGTTATGGTCTCTATGTTATTGCGGCAGTTGTTTTGATTGTTGCAGTTGCTATTATGTTTTACAGCAGTGGTACTTTTGGTCAGGCTGTTAAGCTTGGAAAATATAAGGTGAAAGTGAACTGTGTTTTTGATTATTTGCCAGGCACTACTGATGCGCAAATGATTATGAACACTTGCAGAGATGATAGGTGGGGTCACAGCTGTTCTGGAGTTAGAGATTGTTCGTTTAATTTTGAGGAAAAGTATGGTCAAAACTTCCACGTGAGCAGCAGTTGCGGAGGAGCAGGACATGACGCCAGAGTTGACGGCAGAGGCAGAGAATTCCACTTCACTTGTGGTTCTGTTGTGAAGGTGTTGCCGACTGTTGAAGAAGGGCTCGTTAAAGAAAGTGTTAAGTGTGAATTTGCAGGATCTCAAAAAGAAGCATCTTGCTATTCTGAAAATGGCAAATGTTCGGGTGCTGAAGTTTGTATTGTTGATGTTGTTGGTAAGAAAGGAGAAAAGATAACTTGGAAAAGTAGTTGCGGAGGTTATGCGTATACAACTATGGATGGAAGAAATGAACCTGCGAAATTTAATTGCGCATCTGGGATTCCTTTAGCTGAACCTGAAAGTGAAGTTCGTGCTGAAGAACGCGAAGGAATAGTGACTGAACAGGTGTTGTGTTATTTCAAGAATTCTGGTGGAGTGATAAAATGTGTTCCCTCTGGGTTTTCAGATGGTTGTCAGGCATATAGTCCTCCTGTTTGCATTGCGGATGTAAAAGGTCCTAGGGGCAGTAAAGTTTTATGGAAGAGCGCATGTGGTGAAACAATCACAGTAATTGATGGAAAGGTTAAACTTGCAATTTTTGAGTGCCCGGCGCAGCCTGCAGCGCCTACGCCAACAGGACCAGGATCGCCAGGAGGAGCAGGACCGGCTCCCATAATGCCGTATCCTGTGATGCCAGGAGAATCACCAGGCTCGGCACCCATTCCTTCGATGCCTGTAATTGGAAGTTAATTTTTTAATTAAAAATAAAAAAGAGGTGTTATGATGGCTAAGAAAACTGGTTATGGAATTTATGTCATTGCAGCAATTGTGTTGGTTGTTGCTGTTGTTATAATGCTTTATAGCAGTGGAACGTTTGGTCAGGCTGTTGCGAATACTGAGAAATATTCTCGTTGTATGGAAGACGCGCAAAATATGAAAAATAAGATAATGGAAGCAGAGAGTGCAGGAAAAACAGTATCTTCTGACAAGTATAAGAAGTACGGAGAACTGTTTGAAAAGTGTCAAAGTCTTCTACCGAAGAAGCCTGAAACTTATGAATCCTGTTTTTCCCGGTATGAAAATAAAGCCCGCGAGTATAAAGTGATACGTCAGGACTATCCTAAAGCTGAAAGTATTCTCAGGGAAGGGATGAGTGTTTGCAGTGCTAAGTTTGGAAAACCTGCAGAAGCAAAACCATGTCCTCCTTGCAAGGAATGTCCTGCC
>JBFYLW010000051.1:0-28739 GCA_041305185.1 Nanobdellota archaeon | reverse complement strand
TTGCCTTTCTTTAATTTTGGCACTAAGGAAGCTGTAGAGCCTGTTGATCTTCCTGAGGTTCCAATTGTTGAAGAGCCTGAGACTGATGAGAAGACAGTTCCTGTGCAGGCTGATGTGAAGGATGGCGTTTTTGCAAGGATGAGCAATGCGTTGAAGGGCTTGTTCAGTGTTGATGCTGGTTCAACTGCAGTGAAGGCAGGTATTGTCCTTGCAGTGGTTGTAATAGGTCTTGCAGCTTATCTCATCTTTGTGAGATGGGAAAGTTTTTAATTTTTTTATAATTTTTTTTATGGTGCTGAAGCAATCTTCTGCGGATATTGAAAGTTGGAGTGTGGGCAAGCTGGCTGCTTTGTACATTAATTCTTTTATTGCTTCAAGAGTTGATTCTTCTGAAAATTCACAGCTCGAACACGTTGCTGTTGTTCTTTTCAAAAAGGAATTTAACGAAAGGGCTATAGTCCTTTCTCATTTGAAGAGTGGTTTGAGTTCTTTTATTGCTGGTGAGGATTATGAGCGGGCTTCTTTATACCGCGATATGATTTTGCATTATAATATGCACGTTCATGGGTGATTTTGATGAAACGTTTGATTAAAAGCAAGGCTGGAAGGTTGAGGATTAGGTTGTTGTGCGTTCAATAGGTGTTTTATGTGTAAAAATCTTGTTGTTTCACTGCACGATGTTTCTCCTTTTTTTCATGAGGAATTGAGTGAGATTGTCGGCAGGCTTTATGATGTTGGCATTGATAAGATGAATCTTCTTGTTGTTCCTGATTGGGGTTTGAATTATGATTCTGTTTATGATCTTAGGAATAATCCTTTTTTTGTTGATTGGCTTCACAAGATGGGTGAGAAGTGTGAGATTGTGCAGCATGGTTGTCATCACAAGAAGCCTGTGGCTGATAAATACAAAAATCTTTTTGACTGGGTTGTTGGCGAGCAGGTTGCTGTTGGTATGTCTGAGTTTCAGCTTCCTGGCTACCAGGAGACTCTGGATTTGATTGGGAGGGGTCAGGAGATTTTAATGCATAAAGACGTTGATATAAAAGCTCGTGGGATGGTTCCTCCTTGGTGGCAGGTTAATCCTGCTTCTGAGCGTGCTATTAGGGATTCTGGTTTTTTTGATTATTACATGGTTGCTTCTCCTTGGAATCTTTTCGGCAGGTTTTCAGCTGTTCCTATTTCTGACTTGAAATCCGGAAAAAAGCATATGTCAAGAGAGCTTTGTTTTGAGCCGAGAAGCAGTTTTGCTGATTATTTTACCCGGCTTCTTGCTTACTTGGTGACTAATTGCGAGCAGGCTGAGACTATTCGTTTTGGCATTCATCCTCCTGACATTTGTAATAATGGTGTTTTTGATTATATTCTTTCCAGTATTGAGAAGGTTAGGTCTGGCAGGGAGTTGAAGACTTATTCTGAATTGCTTGGTATTTGACTTTAGATTTCAAAAAATTGTTCTGCTTTGTTTTCTTCGCAGAATTCTCTGAATTCCTGCATTAAAATGTTTAGTGTCTGATTTGCTAATTGTATTGCTCCTGAATCATGTACTTTGTGTTGCAGGTCTTTATCATATGGATCATTTTTTATTCTGTGATAGTCTATGAGTGATTCATAGGAGTCAAATATTCTTGTCAGCCTGTCTTTAATTGATTTGATTTGTGAAATGTGATTTTTGTATTCAGTGAGTATTTTTTGGGCTTCAGTATCTGGTTTTACAGGCTGGTTGTGCTCCCATTTTGTGCCTAATTTGGCATATGGCGCGATGAACCAGGGGTAATTTATAATTGCTGAGCAAAAAATCAGAAATCTTAATAGTTGTTTCAGCTTATTCTCGTCAAATTCGTATGCAATTTCTAAAAATTTTTTTTCTTCCATTGGTTCTGCAAGTTTTTTTATGTATTGATAATTTATGAAAAAATTACTCAAGCCGGATTTTGCATCGTTTATATAATCCTGGTATTCAATCATGTTTCCTTTTTCTATTGATATTATTATTAATCCGACATCTGCCAGAACGTTATTGAATTTTTTTAGGTATAAGAAAAAAAGTTTTGGCAATTTTAATAATTGGGCAACGAGATAATCTGTTTCAGCAGAGAGGGATGTGAATTTTGATACTGTTGTTAAAATGACATTTATATCATCATTGAATTCTTTGTTTGAAAATGTTATTGCGCGCATATATGCATCCTGTTGTTCCTGAAGCTGTTTTGTCATTATCGACTCATCATGTTTGAGTTGTGAAACGAAATGGAGAGTTTCGTGATAAAGTATCCTTTCAATATTTATTAATGAGCTTTCAGTTGTTCCAAGGCGTATGAAAATTTTTTTTCCGTCTGTTGTTGAGGTACATCCTCCTCCTGAGCTTCCGAATTTGAAGTTTATTGTGATTTTTTCTGCAGGAGTCTCTTTTGAAGGAAAAGCTCCATAATTTATTATGAAATTTTTGAAGAAAGAGATGATGATGTCGCGGTATTTTTGAAATCCTCCGTATTTGTCAAAAATCTTGAAATATGCTTCTGGTGTTATGTCCTGGCCTATGATTTCATGCAAGGCATCTTCCATCTCGTGTTTTAAGTAAAATTCGAACGGTATTTCCATAGAACCATTTTGTATTGTGGTTGTTGCAAGTAATTCATCCGGCATTTTACATTATCCCTAATTTGTTCAAACAGGTGACTGTTTTCAATAAGTCGTTTTTATCTATTATCAGTATTGTGTCTGTGTAGCAGCTGTATGTTTCTGCTATGTTTATGTTTCGTTCAAATAATGCTTGTGTGAGTGTATATACTATTCCTGGGACTTCTTCTATTTCTGGCGGGCTTTTTATTCTTATTTCAGTCATGTTTTCGTTCTTTTTGATTGCATCATTTATTTTCATGTCTGTTATGACCAGGAAATAATCAAAGCCTCTTATTACATGGGTGTAGTTTGAGTTGAGGGTTTGTTCTGTTACTTTTTTTACGAGGTAGATGTTTATTCCTGTGCGTATTTCCATTTTTGATTTCATCAATACCTCTTTTATCTTTTGGGTATACGCTTGTACTGGTTTTTGTTTTTCCTGGTATCTTCGTATGGCAACGACTATGGCATCAAAATTTTTGATTTCGAGCTTGATTTGTATTTGTCTGGCTAATGATGAGAAGTTTATGAGGTCTTGTTTGAGGCATATTTGTATGTAGGGCTCTTCATCTATGTAGTCAAATACCCGTTCTGCTATTGATTTTTTGTCGCTCATATAGGCTAATTTGTCAAATATACTATATAAATGTTTCCTTTTGGACATAAGATATTTAATGTAGGACATATTCAGTAGTACTATGAGCTTAATAGAAAAGATTCAAACTGGAATAATAGGGACTGAGGATAACAAGGTCCCTGGTTTAGAAGAGACAAAGTTATTTGGCAAGCCGGTCATGTTTTTTAACGGTCTGGAAGATAAGGCACTGGCAGAATTCTATTGGAAATTGGATGGTAATGCTTTTGATGACCTTTCAGCTCCTGAGTTCCAGAAGCTTGATTGTGTTATTATGGGCGGCTTGGGTGTTATGTTGATGCTTGAAACAAAGGATTTGAGTTCTGAGTATCTTAAGAGTATGAAGGTTTCAGATGAATTTTTGAGTGCTCATCCTTATCTGCCTGTTGGATTTTTTGATATTCATAAGTTGAACAATGGTAAGGCAGTTTGTAGTGGTTTGGGTATTGCTAAGGATTATCAGGATAAGAAGCTGGCAAAGCATTTGTTGTATGCTGGTCTGGAAATTAGTGGTACGAAAGAGTTGATTTGGGCTGCTCAATTGTCGAATTTTAAGGCTCATTATGCTTGGTTGTCTCTTGGCAAGCTTGAAATTGTGAAGGTCTCTCCTTTCCACAGTAAGCCTGATACTGTTGTCTACAAGGCTCATATTGACAATCCTTCTGATGTTTTTCTTCCGAAGAAGAAGGATTATTCAAATGCTTTGGAAGTTGGTTTTAAGGAGTTAAATGATAAATTCAAAGGGTGTCATGTGGTTGGTTACAATCATTTGACTGAAAAAGTTTTTATAGAGCTGAAGTGATTGATGGCTTATGGACACTGTTGAACTGCTTAAGAAGTTGATTAGCATTCCTTCTGTTTCGAATAATGAGAGAAAAGTTTGTGATTTTGTTTACAATCTTCTGAAGGGCAGCAGGTTTAATGTGAAAAAGCAGAAGGTTGATGCTGATGGTTATAATGTGATTGCCTGGGTTGGCAGGCCTAAGTTTTATTTTTTGGCGCACTTGGATACTGTGGCGCCTTTTATCAAAGTTCGTGAGACGAAAACAATGATTTTCGGCAGGGGTGCTTGTGATAATAAGGGTCCTGCTGCCTGTGTTTTGTCTGCTGGTTTGGACTCAGAATGTTCTGATTTTGGCATGATTTTTACTGTTGGTGAGGAATATGATTTCAGGGGTGCTAAAAAGGTGAAGAAGCTTCCTTTTGCTGTTGTTGCAGAGCCTACTAATTTGAAGTTTATCAATGGTCATTATGGTGTTTTGGTCATTAAGGTGATTGCGAAGGGGAAGAAATTTCATAGCAGTATGCCTGAGAAGGGCAAGAATGCTATTGTTGGCTTGATGGATGCTTTGAATCCCATTCGTAAATTGAATGTTTTGTCTAATATTGCCAAGATTAGTGGCGGTATTGCTGATAATGTTGTTCCTGATTATGCTGAGGCTGTTGTTTCTTTCAGGATTCATCCTAAGGACAAGAAGGATTACTTCAAGCTCATAAAGGGAATGTTAAAGGGTAAGGCTGTTGTTGAAAAGATTATGGAGATTGAGGGTGTTTATCCTCAAAAGGGTTTTTCTGGTGAGATTGTGAGGTATTGTACTGAGCTTTCTGTTGTTAGGAAGGGTGTTGTTGTTGGTCCTGGACAGGGCAAGTATGCGCATACTGATGGAGAGTGTATTTCTAAGAATGATTTGAAGAAGGGTGTTAAGTTTTATCTTAAATTGATTAAAAAACTTACAAAATAATTTTTATTCTATTAATTTTTTGTGGGCATTTACAAATGCTTTGATGCTTCTGTCAAATGTTTTTTCTGTTTCAGAGGGAAATAAGCATCCTGGTAGTTCTCCTCTCTCGCGGTGTTCTCTTATGCATTTGCAGCACATTCCTTTGTTAGGGCAGCCGGGGTATGTGCACGTGCAGTCTTTAAGGTTTGTTTCTTTTTGGCATTCCATTTTTTACCTATAATTGCAGTATGCTTTTCTATGATTCATTATAAAAACCTTTTTAAACCGGGTTGTGAACGGCGGTTATATGGGGTCGTTAGAAGCCGGATTGACAAAGGATGAGCTTTTGAAGGCGCGAGGTTTTTTTAAAAGGTTAAAAAATCCGGATTCTGCGCATGTTAAGAAAGTTATTGCTTCTGTTGATGCTGTTGCGGAATCATATTTCGTATCAGACCATCCAAAAAGAAATTTATCTGCTTTTTGTGATGAGGATAAGGTGGGTTATCCTTTTTTCTCGGTTTATTTGATAGGGGGCTATCTTAATAAGCAGGGAGAAAGGCCGGATATTGATTTGCTTGTCTCTACAAATATGAGGTGGATATATGGATTTTCAGATGGTTTTGAAGTATACGATGAGCCGATTTGGAAAAGTTTACGTTCTGCCTTTCCCTCTTCTAGACTTAGAAAAAATGGAATGCTTCCTGATGATTATACTGTTGGTTTGACAAAAGGGAAAATTTTGATTACAATTACTCCTCGTGCTGGTAAAAAAATTGATATATGTTATGTGAGAAGCTGGAATGAAAAAGGGTATAAGTTTATTGATGTAGACCAGTTTGCTCAGTTGGATGTTGGAGAAGATGGAAAGCCGCTTCCAAGACTTCCATTATGTGTGCTTAAGGGATGATTTTACAGTTGCAGCATCCTGTCGAGTTCTTCTGCTGTTTTTCTCATTTCGTGTATTGTTCTTTCTGTGTCTCTTTGTAAGTCATCCATGAGTAATGAGAGTTTTTCTCCTCTCATGACGTATTTGTTGCCTTCGTGTGTTATTATTCCTTTTTCCATTAGTGTGTTTAGATGATGGACTACTGTTGCTCGTGTTAATCCTAGTCTGTCTGCGAGTTCGTCGCTGGTCAACCCGCCTGTTGCTTTTATTGCTTTTATCAGTTCGATAAATATGCGGAAGCAGGATTTGTCTCTGTCTCGTTCTCCGAATAACCCTAGGGAGTGTCCGAACCATTGTAGTTCTTCGTTTACAGAAGTTCTTTGTGGTTTTCTCACCCTGACTATGGTTATTCTTTGAACGAACATCTTCAGCCCATGTAAGTGGGTACTTCAGGTAATTGTTCTCCTGCTTTTTTTATGAATTCTTTTTGTTTTTTTTCTGCTTTTTCAAGCGCTTTTGGTTTTTGGATTTTGCCGAATTCATCTTCATACTTTTGTATGACGCTGTTTAATACTCCTAACAGGTTTTTAGCGTGCCACGGTTCTACCATTACGACATTGTGTTTCATCTGGAAGCTTGGCTTCTTGCTTCTGGGATCGGTTCTTGGAGTTATGCATTTGAAGTCCATCGTCACCTGTGTTGGTGTGAAGTTTATTGTTACTTCGTGTGCAAAAAAGGGTTCTCCGTCGTTTATGTTCAAATTTATTTGTTCTTGTGCCATTGGTTCACCTCTGATTATTCTTATACTGGTGTGGAATGATGTGCTAATATATAAACCTTGCTGTTTCCGAAAGATTTATATACTAGTTAAGTCTACCATCTACTTCGTTGACTTAAAGTCAACCAAATCGGAAGTGATAAAATGGGATTGATGAAAAAGGCTGACAAGGAACTGGAAGTGTACAAGCGCGAGCTTGTCAAGAAAGAGGCTCAGATTGCTGATTATGTTGATCATTTGAAGCGTTTGCAGGCTGAGTTTGAGAATTATTGCAAGCGTGTTGAGAAAGAGCGCAAGGATGTTGCGAGTTTTGCTTCAGAAAGGCTTGTTGTTAAGCTTTTGCTGATTATTGATGATTTTGAGCGTGCGGTTCATCAATTGAAGAACTTGCCTGAACAGACAAGGACTGGCATTGAGATGATTTTCAAGAACTTGCATAAGATGTTGGATGAAGAGCGTGTTGTTCCTATTCCTGCTGTTGGTCAGAAGTTTGACCCTTACAAGCATGAAGCTATACTGCAGGTTGAGAGCGACCAGCCTGAAGATGTTGTTGTTGAGGAATTGCAGAGGGGTTACATGATGAATGGTAAGGTTATTCGTTATTCTAAAGTAAAGATTAGTAAGAATCACACATTGGAGGGTGATAAACATGAGTAAAGAAAAAATTATTGGAATTGATTTGGGAACTTCAAATTCTGCAGCTTCTGTTTTGGAGGCTGGCAGGCCGAAGATTATTCCTTCAGCAGAAGGGGTTTCTTTGTATGGTAAGGCGTTTCCGTCTTTTGTTGCTTTTACAAAGGATGGTCAGTTGTTAGTTGGAGAACCGGCAAGAAGGCAGGCTGTCAGTAACCCTCATGGTACTGTTTATGCTGCTAAAAGAAAGATGGGTTCTAATTTTAAGTACCAGATTTATGGTAAAGAATACACGCCTCAGCAGATTTCTGCTTTTATTTTGCAGAAAATCAAGAAGGATGCAGAAGCGTTTATTGGAGAGCCTATCAATAAGGCAGTGATTACTGTTCCTGCTTATTTTGATGATAATCAGCGTCAGGCTACCAAGGATGCTGGCACTATTGCTGGCTTGGAAGTTGTGAGAATAATTAATGAGCCGACTGCTGCTTCGTTGTCTTATGGTCTTGATAAGGAAGGCAAGGAGCAGAAAATTTTGGTGTTTGATCTTGGTGGTGGTACTTTGGACGTTACCATTATGGACTTTTCAGATGGTGTTTTCGAGGTTGTTTCAACTTCTGGCGATACCCAATTGGGTGGTACTGATATGGATAACGTTCTTATCAACTATATCATTAAGGAATTTCAGAAGGGGTCTGGTATTGATTTGAATGATGATGCTGTTGCCATGCAGCGTGTTCGAGAAGCTGCTGAGAAAGCAAAGATTGAGCTTTCTACTGTTGGAGAGACTGATATAAACTTGCCGTTCATTTCTGCCACGAATGCTGGTCCTAAGCATTTGCAGATGAAGTTGACTCGTGCCAAGCTGGAAGAATTGGTTGACCCGATTGTCAAGAAGTGCAAGAAGAGTGTTGACCAGGCTTTGTCTGATGCCAAGATGTCTGTTAAGGACTTGGTTAAGATTATTCTTGTTGGTGGTCCTACAAGGATGCCTATTGTTCAGAAGTATCTTGAGGACTGGTTTGGTAATAAGGTTGAGCGTTCTATTGACCCGATGGAATGTGTTGCTATGGGTGCTGCTATTCAGGCTGGTGTTCTTGCCGGCGAGGTTAAGGACATTTTGCTTTTGGACGTTACTCCGTTAAGTTTGGGTATTGAAACATTGGGTGGCGTGTTTACAAAGCTCATTGAGCGTAACACGACCATTCCAGTGAAGCGCAGTCAAACCTTTAGCACTGCTGCTGATAATCAGCCTGCTGTTACCATCAGGGTTTCTCAGGGAGAGCGTCCAATGTTTGCTGATAACAAACTGCTTGGTCAGTTTGACCTTGTTGGCATTCCTCCTGCCCCTCGTGGTATTCCACAGATTGAGGTGGCTTTTGATATTGATGCTAATGGCATCTTGAATGTTTCAGCTAAGGATTTGGGCACTGGTAAAGAGCAGAGTTTGCGTATTTCTGCTCCTAACAAGCTTGATTCTGCTGAGGTTGAAAGGATGCGCAAGCAGGCTGAGGAGTTTGCTGAGACTGATAAGAAGAAGAAAGATGAGATTGAGACTATTAACAATGCTGATACCCTTGTTTACACTGCTGAAAAGCAGTTAAAGGAGTTTGAGGGTAAGGTGAGCGAAAAAGAGATAAAGGACATCAAGGATAAGATTGATGAGTTGAAAAAACTCCTTGCAGAGTCTTCGAGAGATCCTGCCAGGATTAAGCAGAAGCTTGAGGAGTGCAATAAGGTTTTGCACGCTGCTGCCACCGCTTTGTATCAGAAGGCGGGTAAGGCGCAGGCCAAGCCGGCTGGCAAGGAAGATGATGTTGTAGATGCAGAAAAGGCATAATAATGGATTATAGGTTCATTGCGTATGGCATGATTGGTTTGGTAGTGTTGTATGTAGCTCTTAGACTGCTCGGCCAGTATGCTTTTGGCAAGCTTGTTAATACTGAGCTCAGCCATGTCTTGAACGCAGAGGAGCACAAGGTTAAGGGAAAGTATGACTAAGGACTACTATAAAATTTTGGGCGTTGAAAAAAGTGCTTCTCAGGATGAGATTAAGAAGGCTTACAAGCGTTTGGCTAAGAAGTACCATCCTGATTTGAACAAGGAGGCTGATGCTTCTGACAAGTTTAAGGAGGTTAATGAGGCTGCTGCTGTTCTTGGTGATTCTGAGAAAAGGCAGCAGTATGACCAGTTTGGTACTTCTGGTTTTAATCAGCAGGCTGGTTTTGATTTCCGTGATTTTGCTGGCAACTTTAATTTTGATGACATTTTTGACCAGTTTTTTTCTGGTTTTGGTTTTAAGTCAAGAAGAGGGGGAAGGCCTGGTCGTGACTTGGTTGCAGAGGTTGATGTTACATTAGAAGATGTTTCTAAAGGTGTTACTCGTGAGATTGAGATGCAGCGTTCTGTTGTTTGTGGTGATTGTGATGGTAAGGGTGGAAAGAATTTTGTTCAGTGTTCTGAATGCCAGGGACAAGGCATGGTTAGGCGTGCTAAGAGGACGCCTTTTGGCGTGTTTGCCACTACTTCTTCTTGCAGTGCCTGTAAGGGTACTGGTGAGGTTGCTGAGAATATTTGCAGTAGTTGTGATGGTGAGGGGATTGTGGTTAGTCGTGAGCCTGTTAAGGTGAAAATTCCTGCTGGTATTGAGGATGGTATGAAGTTGCGTGTTTCTGGCGAGGGTGAAGCTGGAAGCCAGGGCGCTCCTGCTGGTGATTTGTATGTTATGGTGCACGTTCTTGATGATGAAAGGTTCACAAGAGATGAGAATGATTTGGTTGTTGAGCGTCCTATCAGCTTTTCAACTGCGTGTTTGGGTGGTGAAATTTCTGTTGAAACATTAGCTGGCAAGAAAAAGGTTGACATCAAGCCTGGAACCCAGAATAATTCTGAAGTGCGTTTGAAAGAGGAGGGTTTGCCTGATTTGAGGAGTTCTCGTGTTGGTGATTTTGTTATAAAAGTGAGCGTTGAGGTTCCTAAGAAGGTTTCTAAGAAGCAGGCTGAACTGTTGCAGGAGTTTGAGAAGGAAGGCAAAAAGAAGTGGGGCTTGTTCTGATTGCTAATTTTTCTTTCATTCATTCGTTAAATGACTTTTGAACTCTTCTTTTTCAGCTTGGGATGCATAACCGTATTTGATTCTGTCTAGTAAATAAATCATGTTTTTGAGACGGTCTGATGGTGAGGGCTCGAATAGTAATAGTTGTCCTTTTGCCTGGTCTGTTGGGAATTGCTCTCCATCTGATTTGTACCATTTTTTGACTTTTTGTTTGGCCAGAAAATAAAGTGTTTCATTGATGCCTGTGAAAAAGATTGCGTCAACATTTATGTCCATGAAGCTGCCTTCCTCATATGCTTCTGACATGTATGCGTCGATTGCCAGTTTGTGTTCTGGTTTGAGTTTTTCTTTTGGTATTAATTCTTCCTGTCCGTTTTCTTCAACAATAAGGCAGGTTTGTGGCTGGTCGAGTTTGAGGTTTAGGTGTTGTATCCTGTAAAAGCGCCTGTGTACTCTGTATCTGGCCGCGTAGATTTGCGGGTTTGTGCGTGGTGTGATGGTTATGTTGAAATTTTCAGGTGGAAGCTCGTTATTTCTTATTTTTTGCCCGTAGTCCCATAAAACTTCAAGTGCTTTTTCCTTGCTTTCAAACGCGGCGTGTATGAAATCAAATTTTAGTTTTGTCAAAAACATTGGCTCTTCTTTTTTGTCATACTCGTTGAGGTGTCTTCTTTTGTGGCTTGGCATTCGTATTCCTTCTGAGGTCATGTATCCTCGGAAATCGAACAAATGCTGGTTTTTATTTGGGATTATCAGTTTTCCTGAGCTGACGAAAATAGGGTTTTCGTCCTTAACCAAATCTTCAATGTAAAATACTCTTGGGCTGACTTCTATGGCTGTTCTGTCTTTTATCACGTTTTCTGAAATCTTTTGGTCGGCAAAAAGGAAGTGGCCTGTAAGGCTGTGAAAACTTCCTGAAAAGCTTTCGAGCAGAGGAATCATTGAGTTTAAATTCTCAAAGTATTCTTCAAGAAAAATCTCTCCATTGAAAAGCTTGGATTCAAGTTTCTGTTCGGTGATTTGTGTTGTTTTTTTGTCAAGCATCTTTCTGAATTCTTCAACTGTAGTTTTGTATCTTAATTCAAAAACATCTTCTTTGAGTTCGCCTTTTTCTGCTCGCTCAAAATCCTTGATTGGGTGGACTAGTGCTGTTTCCAGTATCTGGGCGTAAATCAGCCTTTCTAGTGCGTCTTCAGAGTTATAGAATTCTCTTGTCAGGCCTTCGAGTTGGTCGAATCTTTGTATCAGTGGCCTGAGCGTTGGTATCAGGAATGGAACGTGTATCATTGTTGTATTCTGATGAAATCCCCAGTTCCACGGTATTGATTTGTAATCAAAATATTTTTTTATTATTTTTTCCTTGAAATCTTTTAAGTCGAATAATTCATAGTCTTTTGAGTCTAGTTTGTGCTGGGGTATGCCTTCCTGGGAAACAGTTATCATGTTCCAGTATCTTGTCGCAATTTGTCCTTTGGATGCTCTGAATAAGAATTCGAGTTTCATGTCGAGGTGTTTTTCCATTTTTTCAAAGATGGGTATGAGCTGTTTTCCGATTTCAAGGTGTTCTTCTGTGTCCTCAAAACCGTATCTTTCGCTTTCATATGCTGCTCTTAAGTCGCCGTTTTGCGCTTTTTCAGCAAACTCCTGCATTTGCTTGTATGTCTGCATGACTTTTGTGAAGTCAAACCCTAAATCTCTGATGAAGTTTATCATGTGAGAGTAGGTGACTAAGGTTCTGTCAACTGTAAGGGCGCCGAAATAGTTCTGGGCTGGTTGCAAGCAGTCGAATAATGTGAGTCCTGCGATGCGTAAAGCCTCTTTCCAGGTCTTGCCTGAATAGTATGCAGATGCCCAGGCTGGAGTGACTCCGAACATTCCGTCTGGTTCTGAGCACATTTTTTTTACTTTGTCATCGTTTATTCTTTTGAGCAGGTTTTCATCTCGGCGGGGGCTTGTATACTTGATTACGTCATAGCCTTCGATGTTGAAGCCGATTAGCTTGCCTCCCAGAATCCGCAATATGTTGCCTAGCGCAAAGCGCAGCTGTGCTGGGTTTTCCACTTTTATTTTTTGTGCTATTTCTCCTGTTCTTGTGCTTACTGCGAAGTCTGTTCCTGTGTCAAATACGCCTATGATATATTGTTTGATGTTTTCAAATGTTTTTCTTCTTTTTTCTTCAGGCCAGGCTAAGACTTCTTTTCTAAGGTCGCCTTCTATTGGTTCTTGCAATCTTTCTGCAAGTGTTAATTGCTGTTGGTACCATTTTTCAAAGGTTTCATCATTGACTGTTGGTCTTCCTTTGTTGTCAAAGAGCAGTTTTAATGGGGCTGTTTTGTCAGTTACGACTGCTGCCACGTGCATGAAGGGGTGTAGTGTCCAGTAGTTCATTACTTCTGAATCAGTTGCTACGTGTGTCAGGCGTATTTTGTTTCTGATTTCTTCAGTCTTCTGAATCTGTGAAGTTATATTTTCTAAGTTCAATTCCATTTTGGGTGTGCTTCCATAATGTTATGTTTTCGTGCCAGGTGCTTTCTATCCTGATGTCATATCTTTTGGCTGATTCAAGTATCTGGTTTTTCATTCTGGATAACTCGGTAACTGCATCAATTATGGGCTGTACTGGCAAGTCCAAAAGCCCGGGGAGGTCCAATTCAAAGCATTTTTTGGCTATTGCTTTTTTTAGTTGTATTTCGGTTTTTTTGCCTTCAGTTATTTTTTCTATCAAACTGATATAGCTTGTTCTTAGCCTGCTTGTCTGGGTTATTCGGGAGTCTTTTTGTTGTTGTTTTACTGAATTTTCTATTAACTCTGCTTTTTTAGCCAGGAATTGATAGAAGAGTTGGTTTCTTATTTCTCCTATGAGGTCGTTTCCTTGTTGCTGGAATTTTAGTACCTGCATTAATTGGTCATCAACATGTGCTGTTTCTTCATAGCTTAGCCTGTATTGTTCTGTGGGGGAGGTGTCTCTGAACATGCTTGGGTCGAATTCTCTGAGTTTCGGGATGAGGTTTTTTTTGCCAAATACAATGTGTGAGCAATATCCAGGCGTTGTTTCTATTGTTCTTATTTCAACGTTTTCTTGTAATGAAGACTTTTTGGATATGATTTCTTCTAAATGTTTTAAGTCATAATGGTTTGGGTTTTTTTGTGAAAATATTTCTGATTCAGTTTGTGCTTGTTTTATGTTGCCGAAATAGTGGAACAGTCTGGCGCGGTCATATGCTTGGTGCCTGGTTGGTCGCGGGTTGGTTACTGCTGTTTGTGGCTGTAGTAACAATAAAGGTCCTAGGGAAGCTGTTTGTTCGGGTATTTGGAAATATAGTGGGATGAATTGCCCTTCGTGATTGGATATCAACTTTCCTTCCAATAATTTAACTATCATTGAGGAGTAAAATCAAAAAGTTATTTAAATAACTTGTTGTTGTTTCAGAGTATGACGTGGACAGGGCACCATTTTTCACGGCCTGTATTGAACCAGGCAGCTAAGGCGCGGTTGATTACTGTGCCCTGGATTGGGGAAGAATTCAAATCTCCTGTTGAAGACAGGGTGTGGGAGAAAATTGGGGAAGTTCGCCAGATTGGCGGTCAGGCTGCTGCTTTTGTAGCATTGCAGGAAAAGGTCTTGGTGTACTCGAAAAATCTGGTTTCAGCTTTAAACAATGGGAATTTATTTTTGGTTTCTCCTGATTTTGGGAATGTGAAGCATCCTTTGGTTTACAAGGGACAGCTGGTTGAGGCGGATGTTAGTGGCTGGTCAGAGGACAGTTTTACTGACAGGAGTTCTCAGTTGGAGTGCATCACTGCTTGGGAAAGCATGGCTCAGAAACATAGGAATGCTGATTCTTCTTTGGCTAAAAAGAATTATTATATTATGCCGCTGCCCTGGTTTCAGATTGTTCATCGCAATGAGGATGGGTTTTTGCGGAACTTGCTGGCTGATGATTTGGATGGCGTTAATATTGTGGGAAAAACTAATGAGCATTTGCTCTTCAGTAATAAAAAGCCGTTGGTAGGGCATAAGAGGGGCTTGTTTACGGATTTCAGGTCGAGCTACTATATTGTAAAAAAGGCTTATCTGGATTCTGCAGAAGCGTGCAAGGATGCAAATTCTTTTATTAGGTTCAAAAAGGAAAATAGTTGCGGTGATTGGGACAAGGACTGGGATGCTTTTAAGAAGCAGACTCAGGAATATGCAGGTTACTTGATTGATTTAATCGCATATCATCTGTCTTTATTGCTTGATAAAACCAGTCACGGCAGGATTACTGTGATTTCGAGCGCGGCTGACCCTACTTTTAAGGTTGCTGAATCCTTGGAAAAATATTGTTCTAAACAGTTTTTTTATATTGACTTTAACAGGAATGCCGAATATCCGGCTGATGGTTTGCATAATCGTTCTGGCGGTAATATTGTTTCTGGCTATCAGGTTTCAGCTATGGAAAAAGAGCCGAATCATTCGCAGTATCTTGTTCAGGACAAAGATAGGCTGAGAGGTTGTAAGAAAAGAAGATGAGCTTGATTAAGCCAAGGTCGTGCTCGAGCACCAACGGAAAACCGGTTTCCCATCCTCGTATTAATTGTCTTGCTTCGAGATGTTTGGAGGGTTGTTTGGGTGAACATTTGGAGCGTGCTGATAAGGGTTTGCTGGCTAGTTTGATGAAGGACTTGTATCAGAGGGGTTCTACTATTGATACCACTCCAACTATTTTTTGGCGCCTGAATTCTGAGGAAGAGAACAAGGTTGAGACTTATGAGCATGCTGAAATGCCTTTGTGCAGGTTTAGGGAGGCTTTTGGCAAATTCCAGCCTGCTGATTTGTTTGTTCCTGAAGTTTCTCCTGGCTTGAGTTATCAGATGCGTGGCAGTGAAACCACTGCTTATTTGCTTTCTGGACTGCATGCCTTGATTGATAAGGGAAGATTAGAAAAGATTACTGGGGTTGAAATTCTGAATAGTGATTTTGCCAGGATTGGTCATTTTAGGCATGAACTGCAGGAGTTTGACTGTCCTACTTTTGGTTGTCTTGAAAGCATTGGTGTAAAAGCTGTTCCTTCAAAGCAGTTCATGGAAAAGGGTGTTGCCTACACTGTGGATTTGGGTGGTTTGCCTGTAAGTTCGTGGTGTGATGAATTTCACGAAGAGTCAGAAAAGAGCAGGATAGGAAAGCTTTTTTCTTTTGACCCTTGTCATATTCCAGGTGAAGTGAAAAGTTTGACTGTGAAGGGTAAGGCTGACATGTTTTTTACTGTTGGTGATTTTTTTGGTGTTTATGATTTTAAGCGTTTGTATGGCGGATATTATCCTATTGAAAAGGTTTCAAAGCAGGTCTGTAGGTATATTGCTTCTGCTGTGCAGTTGATGAATTGTGATTTTCCTGGTTTTGTCAGGGTTTCTGCTCATACGCGTTTGAATCAAAAGCCTGGCTGGCATGCCAAGCCTTTGCATCATATTGTGTATTATCCTAATGCTGACCGGTTTTATGAGATGCTTCATAGGGATATGCTGAAGTCTTGTATGCTTAAGTTTGAGCTTATGTCTCGTGGAAATGAGTTTTATCTGGATGTTTTGGATAATGTTGTTAGTTATCTTGAGGGAAAAGGTGTTCCTGAATATGACATTCATTTCTCCAGCCCTTACAGCTGGTTTGACTTTCAGGATGGAACGTGCAGGGCGATGAAGGAATTGATAAGGATGGGAAAAGAGATATCTGATGTTCTGCTTCCTGGTGTGAAGCTGGTTTGATATGGTGAGCTGCATTATTTAATGCAAAAAATGTTTCAGTTTTTCAAGGTGTAATGTTTGCTTGAACTCTGCAGCCTCTTCTAAAGTAGTGTCTTCATTGGCTTGAAGTTGGATATTCGCAGTATTTGGTTTTTGGTTCTGACCGTGATACTACTTCTTCTGCTGCTTTGAAGATTTCTTCCTGGTCCTTGTAGAATTGTCGTGTGGCGTCATTCATTTCTTTTAGTCCGCCTCTCATGAATGCGTCAAGCAGGACTTGTGCTCGTCTGGCTGATTCTTGTCTGTCTTTTACATTTGCAAGATACCTATCTAGGTCTACCTCTCCGATTTTGAATTTGCTGTGCGCAAGATTTGAACTGATGTCTGCTGATAGCAGTCTGTGCATTTCTGTTTCCAGTGCCAGGTAGAAATTGTCAGCGCATCTGCTCAGGGTTGTCAATTCGTCTACTCTTTGCTTTGCTAGATTGTCGTTAGTATCAAATTTATGTCCGGTTAGATTTGTGTAGTAATAGTTTGATTCTGCAAGTGAATAATTGGTAACGCTCGGTGGAAGTATTAAACGGGTGGATGTTTTTGACACGATGCCTAGCTGTAATTTTTCATTAACAGCCATATCTGTATCTGCTTTTGCTCCTACTCCAAAGCATAATGTGAGTGCTTCAAGGGGTGTTTTTGGTTGTATGAAAAATCCTTTTTCGTAATCGCGGGTTAATGCTGGAATGACGTGTCTGGAACCGCTTCCTCTGCAGAATATTGGTTGTTTGACTTGGTCGATTCCTCTAGTTATTGGTCCGTCTGGATTTCGCTCATTGCTCAGTTCTACAACGTACATTTCAAGGTTGTCGTTGTTTTTTCCGCATACAAAGATTGCTGATGATACGTGGTGGTCTTCTAGTTTTTTAGCCAGGTCTTCAGTTTCTTGGAGTATAAATTCTGCCATTGCATGAGGAGGCAAATCCTTTCCAAGAAGTTTTTCATAAACGATTTGTGCAGCGGCTGCAGAGCCAGTATCCATTAGGATATTGTTGCCTCGTTGAACCATTTTTTGTGCTTTTGAGTCTTTAGTAAAGTCTCTTGAGCTGGTTGCCTGTGAATCTGCCGCGCAGAAAATGTATTCTGGTTTTTCTGCTGGAACTGCTATTGCGAAGATGTTTGTCATTTTACTCACTCTTAAGAAGTAACAAAATTAAGTTATTTATAAAGCTTTTGTATGGGATCTTAAATCCATAAACCTTAAAAAGCGCTGAAAGGGTGTTTGGTATATGGTAACTGTTCATCTTGGTCCTGCTTGGTTTTTTGGTGCAGATGCTGTTCTTGAAGCTCTTGCCGCTTTGATTGCTTTGCTTGTTGCTTTTGCTTCCTGGCGTGTTTATAAGATGTCAAGGCAGAAATCCTGCGGTATTTTTACAGCGAGCATGGTTTTGCTGACATTCAGTTTTCTTTCTCGTGCTGTTACTGATGCGTTGATCGAGAATATTTTCTTTGGGCTGCCGTCTAATCTTGTTGGTCATGTTTTTTATGTTGGCTACCTTATTCATATCATTCTTGCTTTGCTGGCTTATCTGATTTTGGTTTGTGTGACTCATAAGATTTGTGATAAAAGGGTTGTTGTTCTTCTTTTGCTCATACTTGTTCCCAGTCTTTTGCTTTCAGGCAGTTATTATGTTAGCTTTTATGGCTTGAGTGCTATTCTGCTTGGTTTCATTGCTTTTTCGTATTTCAAGAATTATTTTATTGTCAAAAAGGAGTGTAAGTGTCCTATGAACAGCGCTTTTTTTGTTTTTCTTGCGTTCCTGTTTTTGACTTTTGCCCAGTTTATGTTCTTGTTTGAGATGTTTTTCAAGCCTTTGTACGTTGCTGCTCAGATTACTCAGGCTTTGGGTTATCTTGTGTTGTTGTTTGCTTTGATTAATATAGTGATGAAATGAAACGTTCAAAAATAGACATAGTGTACGATATGCTTCGAGCAATCGAAGACAAGGGAGGCAGGATTATTCCCACGCATTTGTTGTACAAGTCAAACCTTTCTCATCAGCGGATGAAATTGTATCTTGATGAGCTTAAGCAGAGGAATCTGATTGTTGAAGGACGTTTTAAGGACAAATTGGTTTACGAGTTGACAGATACTGGCAGGAAGTTCATTCAGAATTTCAAGCAGATGAAGGAATTCACGCAGGCGTTCGGATTGTAATAGGTGGATAATATCTGTTGTGCGCAATTGAAAAAGTGAGGCTTTCGAATATTTTATAAATTCTGATGGTCATCTAAGAAAATGTGAATTTAGGAAAAACACTTTATGTGACTGATAGAAAACTGTGGCGATTATGGCTTGCTAAAAATCACGCTAAAGAAAAAGAAATTTGGCTGGTCTATTATAGAAAATCATCTGGTAAGCCAAGAATCCCGTACAATGATGCTGTTGAAGAAGCACTCTGCTATGGTTGGATTGACGGCATTGTCAAAAGAGTGGATAATGATAGGTTTGCACAGAGGTTTACCCCTCGAAGGCCTGAAAGTCAGGTTTCAGAGATGAATAAGGAGCGTATCCGCAGACTCATTAAAGAAAAGAAGATGACCCCTATCGGGCTTAATGCAGTTTCAAAAGTCTTTGACAAATCTAAAGATGGGAAAGAGAGATTCACTATCGCGCCTGATATAATGAAAGTGTTAAAAGCCGATGTGCAAGCATGGAAATATTTCCAACATTTCTCGGATGGTTACAAAAAAGTACGTATAGGTTTTATTGAAAGCCGTAGACGTCATGGCGATGGCGTGTTTCAAAAAAGTCTGCAGCATTTCATAAGAATGACGGCAAAAAATAAGAAATTTGGAATGGTGCAATAAAATGTCTCGCACATGTACGTTTATTTAGACTAGTCAGAAAACTTTACTTCTCATTTTTTCTTTTTTTTCTTCTATGCGTTCAGAAACAGATGGCTTTTCGTCTTCCTGTATTGTGAATGAGGTTTTAATTCTTATTTTCATCAAAGCCACCGATTTTGATTATGTATATTTTCCGGATATTTAAATCTATCCGCCTGCGCTGGAGTATTTTTTCATTGCAATGTTCCATACCAGTACTGATATTCCAAAAAAGGCGATTACTGGCAGTATTGATATGAGCATGATTTTCAGTGATGCTCCTCTTAGCAGGACTTCTGCTGGGTAAAAACTGCTTATTGCGATTGGGAATAGGAATGTGAGGAAAAATCTGACTCCGAAGCTGTAGATGTTAATGGGGTATCTTGCGAAGTCAGTCATGCTTTGGTATAAGTGTATGAGTGCTTCGCTTTTTACTGCTATGAATCCCATGCTTGCCACTATTATGTTGGCTCCTAGGTGTACGAAGAATGCTGATATTACGAGCAGGATGTATAGGAGTGTTGAGATTGTGAATAATGGTATGTTGAGTTGTATTGCGGAGTAGATTACGAGGAATGTTCCTAATGCTACTTCTACCAGTCCGTAATGGTCTACTGTTAAAGTAAGCAAGTATAGTAGTATTGGGTATGGTTTGAGTAAATACTGGTCGAATTCTCCTTCATAGATCGCTCCTAATACCCACCAGGATAGTGTTGCTGCGAATGTTTTTCCAAGTCCGAAGACTATTATTAATGTTCCTTGGAATAGGAGGAATTCGTAAAAGCTCCATCCTGGGAGTCCTGGTGTTGAATTGTAAATGAATAATGCTACTAATGGTCCTACTATGTCTGCTAGTATGACTCCGAGCACTTTTGTGAAAAAGTCGTATTTGTATGCGAAGTCTTTCATGAACCAGATGCTTGCGCATCTTGTTAGTAGTTTGAAATATTTCATAGTCCCACGCTTGCGAATCTTTTGTATGCTTGTTTCCAGATGATGGAGATTAATATGAAGATTAGTACTACCCATAAGAGTTGGACTGCAAGTGCTTTGAGTATGGCTGCGTGTGTTATTGTTCCAAGGTAGATGTTTATGGGTACAAATTTCATGTGTTCAAATGGGAGGTAGTGCATTATGTTTTGCGCCCATTCTGGGAATAGTGTTAATGGTAGCAGGCTTCCGCTGAAAAATCCGAAAAGCACTCTTCTTACTCTTCTTAGTCCTGATATTCTTTTCAGCCAGAATGCTGATAGTCCTAATAGGTATGTTAGCCCGAAATATATGAGGAATGCGAATAGCAGGGATATCAGGAATGATATTGCGTTGAATGCAGAGATGATTTTTAATCCAAATAGGAAGAAGCTTATGGCAAATATTGGTATCATCAGTGTTGCGATGTTCATTATGTTTATTCCTGCTTCAAACGTCATGTACCATGATATTATTGGCAGCGGTTTGAGGAATCCTTTTATCATGTATCCGTGCAGGAGGTCATTTTCAAGCCATTTGTCAACTTCTGACCAGGTGAAGAATCCTACCATCATGCTTAGGACGTAGTATTGTATCATTTGGTTGAACTCGAATCCTCCTATTAAGTTTGCTCCCATGTACGCATAGATTGATTTCCATAAGTAGTAGTATATGAAGAGGGACAATGGCGTGCTTATTAGCATGATTAGGAATTCAAATCTGTATGCGCTCCAGATTTTTATTCCGAGTTTCATCATGCTCCATTCGCCGCGTAGGTTCATGGTTTTACTCCTTGTATATTTTTTTGATGATTTCTTCGATTGGAGGGTCAGCTACTGTGATATCTGCTACGTCGAAGTTTTTCAAGAGGTAATTGATTAGCTCTTGCACTTTCGCTATTCTTGTGTTAAGCTCTAATTTGAGAAGGTAATCTTGTTTTTCGAGTACTTTGCAGCCTTTGAACTCGAATTTTTCTAGTTTAGCCCCGAATTTTACTTCTATGTGCTTGTCTGTGAAGTATTTCTTTTTGATTTCATCTAATGCTCCGTCGTAGATTATTTTTCCGTGGTTTATGATGATTATTCTGCTGCATAGTTTTTCTATGTCTTGCATGTCGTGTGTTGTTACTATGAATGTTGTTTTGTGTTTCTTGTTTACATTGAGTATGAAGTCTCTGAAGGTGTCTTTTGCTATGACATCCAGTCCTATTGTTGGTTCGTCAAGGAATACTAAGGGTGGTTGGTGCAGGAGCGCGTTGATTACTTCGCACCTCATTCTTTCTCCGAGAGAGAGTTCTCTGACTGGTGATTTCATGACTTCTTCTACTTCTAGCATTTTTGTCATTTCTTTCATTCTTTGTGTGAATTGGGGTTCTGGTATGCTGTACAAGTCTTTGTCCATGTAGAACGAGTCTATTGGCGGCAGGTCCCATAGCATTTGTGTTTTTTGCCCAAATACCACTCCTATGTTTGCAACATATTTTACCCTGTTTTTCCAGGGTATCATTCCTGTTACTATTACTTCTCCGCTGTCCGGCCATAGTAATCCGGAGAGTACTTTGATTGCTGTTGATTTTCCTGCTCCGTTTGGTCCTATTAGGCCGACTATTTCGCCTTCTGCTATGTCAAATGTTATTCCTTTGAGTGCTTCTTTTGTTGTGAATTTTCTTGAGAATAGTGATTTGAGTGCTTCTAACAGGCCTTCTCCTCTTTTGTATGTTTTGAAGGATTTCTTTAGGTCCTTAACGTGTATTATCATTGTGCACCGCTTTTTGTATTAAATACCAAGAGGAAATACTTAAAGGTTTGCAGTTATATATTGGAAAGTTGTCAATTTAAGAAAGGTTCCCTCTATGGAAAACGTAGAATTTTAAAGTTTAGTCGTGGGTGTCGAGGTTGAATACTGCTCCTGAGTCTTTCAGGGTTTCAGATATCTTGTCGCCCAGGGCTAATACTTCTGCTTTTGCGGGTTCTCTGTCTTTCCAGTCAAACACGAAATCAAATGGTCCGAATTTTGTCTCGAATCCTATATTTTCTAGCCTTTTTGCTATTTCGGTTGCTGGGAGCCCTTTTGTTCCAAAATACATTACTAGATATGTTTTGTATCCCATGGCTGATTTATCTGCTTTCATAATATATAAAATTATCTATAAGGTTTTTAAATAAGTGGGCATTCTTGATGTGTATGCATAAAGAGTTGATTATGATTATTGCGATGATTGGTCTTCCTATGGTTTTTATTTCTTATTTTGAGGGTGTTTCTTCAACTGGTGCTGTTGCTAATGTTAATGGCGAGCTTAGGATGGAGCGTATTCAGTTGTATCTTTCTTTTCCTGTTCCTTATGAGCCTGTTCACCGGTCGATTGCTATGAAGGTGCGTGATTATTTGCGTGCTGGTTCTGGCGGAGATTTTTATTATGTTGACAGGTTGAGGTTTGGCGACCAGTTTTTTGAGAATGAGAAGATGCTTGTTGGTGAGCTTTTGAAGCTTGTGTGTTTGAAGCCTTTGAGTTCTCCTGCTAATGGCAGGTTTGTCACTTCTGGAAAAATGGATGTTATTCTGCTTAATAATAAATATTTTGGTGTTCCTTATCAGGATTTGAAGGTTTCTTGTGATGCTGATTTGGCATTTTCTGCTGAGACTGTTTTGAAGAGGGTGATGGAATTGGATGTTGCTCTTGTTGGTGATACTTTGGCTTCCAGCAGGTGTCCTGGGTCTGCGGTTAAGATTTATGATGAAGCTTTGGAGGATTTGAGGTTTGGTAATTATCAGTCTTGTCTTGTTAAGCTTCAGGCTGCCTGGAACAAGGCTGCTGCTTGCTCATGAGGTTTTCTTGGATTGAGATTTGGGAGATTTTGAAGGCTTGGGTTGTTGTTTCTTTGGTTTTTGGTATTGCTACTGTTGGATTGAAGTCTGCTTTGCTTGTTGCTTTTCCGGTTATGTTTTTGACTGCTGGTGTTGGTTTTCTTTTTCACGAGCTTGCTCACAAGTTTCTTGCGCAGAAATATCATTGTTGGGCTGAGTTTCGTGCTAATAATGGTGCTTTGCTGGTTGGTTTGCTTTTGAGTTTTCTGGGTTTTGTTCTTCTTGCTCCGGGTGGTGTTTATATTCGTGGTGCTTCTGAGAAACAGCATGGTGTGATTGCTTTTTCTGGTCCTTTGATGAACTTGCTTGTCGCTTTGGCGTTTTTAGGGCTTAATTTCTGGTTTTCTTCTGTTTTTTTCTCGTATGGTTTTAGGATTAATGCTTTGCTTGGCGCGTTTAACTTGATTCCTGTTCCGCCGTTTGATGGTTTTAGTGTGTGGCGGTGGAGCAAGCCTGCGTATTTCCTGATTGCTGCTGTTGCGATTGTTTTGTTTGTTCTTTCAGGAGCTTTGTGATTAGTCTGTTGACGTATTTTTTACGTGGCTTCATAAATAGCTTTATAAATCCAAATTCATACTTGATTTAATATGAAAAAAGAGACTTTTATTCAACGTTTTTTTAGAAGGTCAAAAGAGGACAAGTTTGTTACTGCTATTTTTGTGCTGCTTTTTTTGAGCCAGATTGCTGGCAGCGCGATTGAATTTTACGCTGCTTCAAACAGCCAATATGGTGATTTTATTTTTGATTCCCTCGGACCGGCTTTGTTGATTATCGGTTGTTCTTTCTCTTTTGTTTTTGGGATAATTATTGCGGGTTTTTCAAAAACGAGAAGGCACGTTATTGTTTGGAGCGGCATAGCTCTTTTGGTTATGCTTGTTTTTATACAAGTGATGGCATCAATTTGATTCCGCTTTCAGATGGGTGCAGGTCCGTAGATTTCTGTTAATTTGTTTTTTTCTGCGCTTTTCAGGAGTTTTATAATTAGTTTGTCAGCATATTTTTCAATTGTTCGTGCTGTTTGATAGTATTTTTCAACAACATCTTCGTATATTGTTGAGTCGACTTGTCCTGTCAGGCGTAAATATGCTTTGCGTATAGGATTAAATGAAATTGAAGGTGTTTTTATGCTGTCTTCAGGGTCTCTTATTTCTTTGTAAAACCATGATACGTATTCTGGTAACGTGAATACTGGTTTGTCTGTGTTTGTTCTGAGTGTGGCGCGCTGTTTTTTTGTAAAACACAGTATGAGGTCTTGCGGGGCTGTTATTTCTGGAGTGATTTGTCTTGGAATGTGGTCTGTTGGGTATTTCAGTTGTTCTAGGGCTATTCGCATTTCTGATTTGATTCTTGGTGTCCGGAGTTTATTGAGTCCTGCTGAGCTTACTTTAATTTCAAGTCCTGCCTGTTTTGCTTTCTCTCTTGTGATTATTTCTGTTGCAGGGCCTCTTGTGGCGTTGTAATCGCAGACGATGAGAACGTTCATTTGTACTTGTCTGCAGTTTCTGGCAGGGGTTGGCTTGAAAAGCTTGTTCTTATGCCGTATTGTTTGAAAACTTTTTTGTGGCGCTCAATAAATATTCTGTCTTTGACAGTGTCGTCTATGAAATACGCGCATAGAATTGCATCTGATGCCTGGGTTCCTGCTGTTTTTAGCGAGTTCGCTGCTCTTGTAAGCATCCTTGAGTTTAATCCATTTTTGCAGGGTATCATTAAATAAAGCGTTCTTGTAGTGTTTGTTCTGATTTCAAGGTCAATTGGAGGGCATCTTTTTGGAACTTTGTATTTTGGCGAGTAGAATACGTTGTCTAGTCCTGAACCGTATTTGGATAGTATTTCTTCTGCTGCAGGGTTTTCTTCAAAAGTGTCTTTTTCTTTTTCTGCAAGTTCTGCATCTATCTTTGAAAGCATTTCTTCCAGTATTATTTTGTTTCTTCTGCTGCTCATTTCACTCACCATCGTCGATGGCGACTTGAAGGGTATATAAAGCTTGCTGAGTTTTAAACTATAATTCCAGGGTATAAAATAGCTCTATTTCTTCATCATGAAACAAATTTCCTACGTCTGCTACGTATTTGAAACCGTGTTTCTCATATAATGCCTTGCCCGGAAGATTATCTTTGCCTACGAACAGGAATATTTTTCTTGGTTTATAGCCCTTTTTTTTGAAGTATTCTTTTATTGATTGTATTGCAAGCTCGATCATTTGAGTGCCTATTCCTTTTTGTCTGTATTCTTTCATTACATGTACTTCTTCTAATTCTGCTAATCCGTCATTTGGGTCTTCTTTGACGTGCCATTGTAGCATTCCTACAATCGCGTCATCATTCTTTGCGATAACTGTGAAATTGTGTGTTAGGTAGCATTCAACTCTTTTTTGTGTGAATTTTTTGTCTTTGTAGTGTTTTAAGTAGTTCATTAATTGCAATTTGTCTTTGATTGTTGCAGTGGATATTTTGATGGTCATATGAATGGAATATTGGACGTTCTTATATTTTTATCGGCAATGAATTAGAACATTGCGAAATACCTGCTGACTTTATTTTTTCGCCATTTTCTACCAGGTGAGTAAGGTATGCAACTAAACCTTGCCTTGTTGTAGTGCTCTGACGCTGTTTGATTACTCTATGAGCTTGAATTATCGCACTCAAGAGAAATCTGGGACGAAATCACGAACCGAAACTAGTTTTGTGACCGAAAGAAGTTTCGGGATATCGGATATTTTAGAAGAACGTGCTAAAAAAGCGAAAAATTCTTAAAACCCTAATAATTACTCAGTATAAGTGATTAATATGAACAAAATGAATCCTAATTTTCCAAAGCTTACTGGAAATGACAAAGTGGTTCTCAAAAAAATACTTGACTCAAAAAAGATTGCAGATAGTGATATTGCTAAAACGATGAATCTTTCTCCTCAGGCAATATTCAAGATAAGAGGCAAATTGGAGAACTGCGGCATTATCAAAGGGTACATGCCCATCATTGATTTTAAGAAGGTGGGGATTAATGTCATGATTATTCTGATTGTCCGTCTTACTTCTAGAGTTTGGAGAGATTTTTCAGACGATCAAATCTCGGACAGAATATCTAAAACGCCTAATATCATTGAAGCATACAGGGTTTCTGATGAACAGGCTTCGCACGTTCTCGTACTTGGTTTTAGAGACACTCAACAGAAGGAGCAGTATATTTCGCAGTTACAGACTAAGTTTGCAGAAGAAGTTCAGATTAAGGCGATATATACTTTTTCAGTGGACAAGATTATTTCGCAAAATCCTTTGGGGCTTCTGCATGAGATAATTGATAAGAAAGAGTTTTCCCCTGATGACATATTCTTAACTTATTCACTTAAAAAATAATTATCAACTTATTTCTGTTAATGTGTTTATACTTTCTACCGCAGGTATTAGAACTTTAATAATATTCTAATTAAATAAAAGTGCAAAGTAATGCAATTGCATTTTTTGAGGGGGAGCTGAAAATGAAACAAAAAAAATTATTTAATTTCTTCATATCATTCATTGCAATAGTATTTATGGTCAGCATTATGGCATGCAGTGTTTATGCTGCGCAATCTGCTGTAAATCTCGGAACAAGTGGCAATTTTGTTATATTGGCTAAAACAGGAATTTCAACTACCGGAGTTACATCAATTGTTGGAGATATTGGAGTGAGTCCAATAGACAGCACTGCCATAACTGGATTTGGATTAATAATGGATTCCTCTGGTCAATTTTCTACGTCATCTTTAGTTACTGGAAGCATTTACGCAGCAAACTATGGAGTTCCTACTCCAACTACAATGACTACGGCTATAGGTGATATGCAAACTGCATATACAGATGCTGCTGGTCGAGTTACGCCAGATTTCAGTGATCTTGGAGCTGGAGAGATTGGCGGATTGACACTTGCACCAGGGCTTTACAAATGGGGCACTGGCGTGACAATATCTAATGATGTCACTATTAATGGAAGCTCAACAGATGTGTGGATTTTCCAAGTAGCAGGAACTCTTGGTATCAGCAATGGCAAGCAGATTATACTGATTGGCGGCGCACAAGCTTCTAATATCTTCTGGCAGGTCGCTGGCCAAACAACACTTGGAACGACATCAGTATTTGAAGGAAATATTCTTGGTCAAACAGCGATTGTGCTGAATACCGGTTCAACATTAAACGGAAGAGCATTGGCGCAAACAGCAGTTACAGCAGATGCAAATTCAGTCTCATTGCCTGCAGGAGCACCTGTTTTGACAACAATCACATTACTCCCAACAGCAGCAAATCTTAGTATTGGAAATACACAGCAAATGAATGCCACTGGCTTTGACCAGTTTAGTGCACCAATCGTTGCAATTATTTCATTCAATTCAAGCAATACTACTGTTGCTTTAGCAAATGCTTCAACTGGCCTTGTTACAGCAGTTGCTTCTGGCAACACCACAATTACTGCAAGAAGCGGAAATATAAGCGCAACAAGCGTGATTACTGTAATGCCTGCTGCTGTTTTGACAACAATAGTATTAATGCCAGCATCAGCAAATCTTAGCGCAGGAAACACACTACAATTGAATGCAACAGGATTTGACCAGTACAATCAAACTATAGCTGCAATAATGGCATATGCTTCAGATAATTTATCAGTTGCAACAGTCAATTCTGCAAGCGGCATAGTTACAGCAATTGCCCCTGGAAATGCCACAATCAATGCATCCAGCGGAAATATAAGCGCAACAAGCGTAATCACAGTAGAAACAGCTGCACCGATACTCAATCCTATTGGTTCAAGAATCGTGACGCAGGGAACATGGCTTAACTTCACAATAACAGCCACAAGCCCGTCTGGGCTTAATTTAACATTTGCAATTTCCGGGCAATCTGCAACAGCAAATTTCACAGACAATCTTGATGGGACTGCTATGTTCAGCTGGATGTCCAACTTGAGTGATGTCGGCGTAACTAATGTGAACTTCACAGTCACAGACAGCATAAAATCAGCAAGTGAAATTGTATCAATAACAGTAAACGCATTCCAGGCGCCAACAGCAATTGCAACAAATCCTGGAAGCACATGGACAAACGCAGACTACAATGTCACGTTAAATGCAACAGGATTTAACAACACGCCAGTTGCATACATCAACTACACCTTGAACAATGTTGCTGGACAAATAATTGGAAGCTTCGGAGACGTATTGATAAACACGAGCGGAAACAACACGCTGATGTTTTACGCTGTTGACGCTTTAGGAAACGTGGAAACACCAAACACAATCTACGTGCTGCTTGACAAAACAGTTCCGAACATAACCTCATTAACGCTATCAGCAACAAGTGTAAACGTCGGGACGACAATAACAGGCACGTGCGCAGTAACTGACAACCTCGATACAACTATTACGGGCATAATAACTGGAATAGATACATCTACAGCAGGAACAAAAACCGCTACGTGCACAGCAACAGACTTGGCAGGTAACATTGCAACTGTGCTTGTGGCATACACTGTAAACGCAGTATCCTCAGGAGGAGGGGGCGGTGGAGGCGGCGGATGTTTGACAAATTGGATATGCTCAGAATGGTCAGTATGTTCTAATGGAGAACAGACAAGGACGTGCCAGAAGGAAAAAAATTATTGCAGTGCTAGAACAGTGAAGCCTGCATTGACTCAGTCATGCACTATAACTGCTGTTGCAGCTATTGTTCCTAAAACAGCACCGCCCGCGCCAACAGCACTGCAGACAGCAGATTTAGGCAGCACTGTACTGAATACTGGAACAACAGGTCAGGACAATGTTGGAATTACTCCAGCTGGCGGAAATCAGATTACTGGTGAAAGTGTGATAAAACCTTCATGGTTGCCTTCATGGTGGGTTGCGGCTTTATTGGTGTCCGTCTTAATCGGGCTGGTAATCAGCGGATACTTTATTTTTAGAAGCCCGGAATATGGGTATTATTAATTTTTTAAGTTTTTTTATATAT
>JBFYLW010000050.1:0-10080 GCA_041305185.1 Nanobdellota archaeon | reverse complement strand
GGCTATATAGACTGCTCCTTGGACTGTCCATCTTCCTCCTAAAAACAAGGCTATTAGTCCTCCTATTATCATTGCAGTAATTGCTAGTTTTGAGTGTTTGTGCGGTACTACGAGGGTGTCTTGTTTTTCTTTTTTCGCCATTTCGAATACGTAGTATATGAAGATTATGAAGAATCCTAGTAATACCAGGCCGTCTACCCTGAATAAAAAGTTCTGTCCTTGTTCGATGATTTTTTTGCTTGCGAGGATGAATAGCATTGCTGCTGCGAGAAAGGAGAATGGTATTTCTTTCCAGACTGTGGAATGTTTTACTTTGAGGGGGGTGAGGATTGCGCATAATCCCAGGATTAGCAGTATGTTTGCCATGTTGCTTCCTATTATGTTTCCAAATGAGATGTCTGTTGTGCCTTTTAATGCTGCGAAGATGTTGACGAATGTTTCTGGCAGTGATGTTCCGAACGCTACCATGGTCAGTCCGATTACTAGTGTTGGAATGCCTAATCGTTTGGCGAGTGATGTTGAGCCGTCAACAAGAAAGTCTGCTCCTTTTACGAGTAGGATTAGTCCTGCTGCAAATAAAAGGTATTCTATCATTTTGTTTTTTTGGTTATGTGTTTATTTAAATTTTGCGTGTTTGAACATTTCTTTTGCTTTTCTTGCTTCTGTTTCGTGATTGACTATGGGTGCAGGATATCCTGTAATTTTTTGTTTGAATGCAGAATGTATTATGTAGAACGGTGTGTCTTTCAGCTCTGGCACCCATTTTTTGATGTATTCGCATCTGTAGTCAAATTTTATTTGTTGTCTCCATGGATTGAATATTCTGAAGTATGGTTGTGCATCGCAGCCTGTTGATGCTGACCATTGCCAGTTTCCGTTGTTTACTGAAATGTCGTAATCGATTAGTTTAGTTGCAAAATATTTTTCTCCCCATTTCCAGTCGATGTGCAGGTCTTTTGTTAGGAATTGTGCGACTATCATTCTTACTCTGTTGTGCATGAATCCTGTTTTGTTTAACTGCCTCATTCCTGCGTCTACTATCGGGAATCCTGTTTTTCCTTCGCACCACTGCGTGAATTTTTTCTTGTCATAGCTCCATGTTATTTTGTCGTATTTTTTGTGGTATGCGTGTCCTATGACGTGTGGGAAATTTTTAACGATTTGTGTGAAAAAGTCTCTCCAGTGGAGTTGTCTTAGTATTGGGCTGTGCCATCCCAGTTTTTGTTCAATTGAGTGGTAGATTTCTCTTATCGAGCAGGTTCCGAATTTGTTGTGCGCTGACAGGTTTGTCGTCTGCTTTGATGGCAGGTCGTGCGTTATTGAATAGTTTGTTGGCAGATTGTTCAGAATTTTTATGCAGTTTGTTCTTCCGCCGTGCTGGTGTATTTGTGGATTGTTTTTTAGGAGTGTTTTGTAGTTGAATGTTTTTATGTTTGTTTTGTGATAGTTCTTGTAGTTGTTTTTTGATGGTTTTTTTACTGGTGTTTTGCTTGCTTTTTTGTAGTATGGTGTGAATATGGTGTAGGGTTTTCCATCGTCTTTGAGGACTTGTGTGTTGAGCAGGTAATCGTCGTACTGTTTTAGCATGCATATTTTGCTGATTGTTTCGTCTCTTTTTTTGCTGAATGGTGTGTAGTCCCTGTTTACATATACTGCGCTTATTTTTTCTTTTTTGACTAGTTTTTTTATTACATCTTCTGGTTTTCCGTAGAATGTGTATAGTTTTGCTGGTTTGAGTTGTTTTTCTAAATCTTGTATGCTCTCTATCATGAATTGTGTGCAGTTGTCGCTTTTGTATGGGTTGTTTTTTACCTGTTTTGGGTCAAAGATGAAGCAGGGCAGTACTTTGTCGTTTTCTTTTAGTGCTGCTATGAGTCCTGTGTTGTCCTGTAATCTTAAGTCTCTTCTGAAAACAAAAACCGCTTTTTTCATGCATGTTTGTGGGGTGGTTATGTTTATATAATCTTCTGAACAGGGGGTTTTCATTTTTTTTCCGATACCTTTTTATATTTTCTCAGTATTTATTCTGACTTATGAGTGATTACAAGTGTTTTTTGGTTTTTTTGGTGTTTCTAGTTGGGTGTGTTTCTCAGCAGCCGGTTTCAGAGGAATTGCCTGTTGTTGAGGAGGTTTTGGTTCAGTGCTGGGATAATTCCACTGCTGATTCTTTGGAAGAATGTCCTTCTCAAGAAATAGTTGAAGTTAAGATAGAAGAAGCGCCTGCTCCTAAAATTCTCGAGAAAACTTTGATGCAGGAGTTGTTGCAAAAAGCGCCGGCAGATTATTTTTATTATGATGGTCTTGATGGCATTATTGTTTCAGGAAACAAGCGCAGCACAGGCGAGTATAATGAGTATTGGAACGCTTATTCAAGGATTATGTTTTGGAATACTGAAACAAAAACAATCTATATTCTTGCTCCGAGGCACGTCCAGGAGTTTTGGTGGCTTGAAAAACAGGGAATAAATCAGACTGCTGGCAATCGTTCGACAAGAATGTTGCCTGCATTTTTTGAGGTTAAGCTCGCTGGAAATGAGGATGTTGATGAAAATTTGATGCCTCCTGAATTTAACAAGTATTGGTTTGATGCTAAAGAGGGTGAATTGGTGCGTATTGTGCGTCCTTTTTACTCTAAAGGTCCTGTTGATTGGATGCGCGAGTATGAACTGGACGTTCCTGTTGAGATTGATAATACTGAAATGTTGCTGTCGAATGTTGGGGGTAATGCTCGTTCAAATCTTTCAATAACTTACAAAAATAAAGGCAAGAGCGCTCCTTTTGTTATTTTCAGGTTTGATAATATTCTTGGTGTTCCTCTTTTTATCGATGAGGTGGATGAATCTGGTAAGCTTTTGAAGCGTAATTCTTTTGAGATTGGGGTTGATTACATCTCGCAGCACAAGCGTGTAAAAGTGTCTGAAAATCTTGTATCTCTGCCTGAAGGCAGTATTGTTATTTCTGTAAAGGATTATGAGAAGTACTCTGAGGATTAATCATATTGTGTGAAATAAGTTTTGCGTCACCAATATCTTTTTAAGCAGTTTCTTTTGTTTTAAAGTTATGAAATATTTTTTGTTGCTTTTGTTGTTGGCTGCCTGTGTTGCTCAGCCTTACGTTCAGCCTGGAATGACTGACAAGACTGAGGAAAAGATTGTTGAGAAGGTTTTGGTTCAGTGCTGGGATAATTCTACTGCTGAGTCTGTTGATGATTGTCCTGCTAAGCTTGTTGAGGTGCCTGTTGAGAAAGTGCCTGAAGTTGTAGTTGAAAAGCCAGTTTCTATTGCTCAGGAATTGTTGACTGATGCAAAAACAAAGTTTGCTAATTATGCTTATCTGACTTCTGACCGTATGGTGATTGGTGTTGGGAATAAGGTTCGTCATTTGTTTTTGAAAATGTCTGAGATTGATAATACTCCGGTTACTGATGTTTTTGTCGACCTTGACAAGAGGGAGGCTGTTGCTTATTGTAGTGTTGAGCGTGAGGGAAAGGATATTCTTGATGATTCTTTTGACTGGCAGAGGAGCAGGTGCAGGGATTATATTGACAAGCCTATTGTTGTGAAATTCGAGGACTGGGTTCCGAAGGGTCCTTTGCAGTATTTGGAAGAGTTTTCAACAGTGGATCCTATTCTGGTTGAAAACAACCTGCAGACTATTAGTATTGGTGGTAGTTCTAAGAGCATTCAGCCTTCTTTGCATTATATTGTTGATGGTAAGCGTGTTATTTTGAGGATTGATAAGCGTTATCAGGTTCCTTTGAAGATTGAGCGTGAGGGTCAGCAGTCTGTTGATTTCCGTGATGCTTATTTTGATACTATGGTGTTGTACGGGAAGCAGTTCAAGATTGATGATTCTTGGGTGACTTATCAGCCTGTTTCTGAGTATTGGAAGAAGGTTAGTTCTAAATGATTTTTTCCAAAACCTTTATAAATAAACTATAGTTAATTATTAACTATGGTTAAGAAACTGTTGCAGCCGCAGGAGATTGAAGTCTTTTATGTTCTTCCAGCTCTGAGGCGCGAGCTTGCTGTCTGCATGAAGGAGTCTGGCAAAGCTCAGAAGCACATTGCAAAGCTTTTGGGTGTTACAGGGGCTGCTGTGAGCCAGTATTTTAGTTCTAAGCGTGCTTCCCAGCTTAAGTTCAGTGCTGTGCTTAAGAAGGCTATTGTTGAGTCTGCTAACAAGATTTCTGATGATATTTCTTTGATGCGTGAGGTGCAAAAGCTTTTGCAGTTGACTCGTGATGAGCGTGTTACGTGTACTCATTGTTTGAAGGATTGTAATGCGTGTTATGAGTGTGAAAAATGAGGGGTGTTTATCTTGATAATGCTGCTGCGACTTTTGTTGACCCTCGTGTTAAAGCAGTGATGGAGCCTTTTTGGTTAAAGGATTATGGCAATCCTGGCAGTTTTCACGCTATGGGCTTGCGTGCTTTGCGTGCTATGAATTCTGCGCGTTCTAATATTGCTAAAGTTTTGAATTGTTCTTCTGATGAGGTTGTTTTTACTGGTTGTGGTACTGAGAGCGTTAATTTGGCGCTTAAGGGTGTTTTTTTGGCTAACAGGTCAAAGGGTAAGCACATAATTACTAGTAAGGTTGAGCATAAGGCTGTTTTGGAGGCTTGCAAATATTTGGAAAAATATGAGGGTGCTAAGGTTACTTATTTGCCTGTTAACAAGTATGGTCAGGTGTCTGCTTCTAATTTGGAAAAAGCAATTCGTCCTGACACGATTCTTATTTCGGTTATGTATGCTAATAATGAGGTTGGCACGATTAATCATATTTCAGAATTATCTGGAGTTGCCAGGAAGCATAATGTTCTTTTCCATACTGATGCTTGTCAGGCTGGCTTGCTTAATATCAATGTGAAAAAACTTGGTGTTGACTTGTTCAGTATGAATGGCAGTAAGGTTTACGCGCCTAAGGGTGTTGGTTTGCTGTTTGTCCGTAAGGGTGTGAATGTTGTTCCTATGCTTCATGGTGGTGGTCAGGAGTTTGGTTTGCGTTCTGGCACTGAGAATATTGCTTTTATTGTTGGTTTTTCCAAGGCTTTGCAGTTGATGCAGAAAGAGCGTAAGGCTGAGTGTGCAAGGGTTGTTAAGCTTCGTGAAAAGCTTGTTAAAGGTATTTTGAATTCCATTCCTAAAGTTATTGTTAATGGTCATCCTAAGGAAAGATTGCCAGGCAATGTTAACATTTCCTTTCTTGACATTGAGGGTGAGTCTTTGCTTTTGTATTTGAACGAAAAAAATATTTTTGCGAGTTCTGGCAGCGCTTGTACTTCCAAGAGCCTTGATCCAAGTCATGTTATCACTGCTCTTGGCTGGCCTTATGAGGTTGCTCATGGGAGTATTCGTTTTACTCTTGGCAGGCGTACTACTTCTGCAGATATCGACCATGTTTTGAAGGTTTTGCCTGGTGCTGTTCAAAAACTCAGAACTTTGTCTCCTGTGAGGTTGAAGTATGGCTGAGCCTTGGTTTTATACTGATGTTGTGAAAGAGCATTTTTTCAAGCCTCATAATATTTTCAATACTGAGGAGGAGATTAAGGGTTATGAGGCAGATGGTGTTGGTGAAGTGGGGTCGCCAGCATGTGGCGACGTCATGAAGATGTTCATTAAGGTGAAGGATGATCGAATTGTTGATTGTAAATGGCAAACTTTTGGGTGCGCGTCAGCTATAGCATCTACTTCAGTGCTGAGTGTTATGGTTACTGAGAAGAAAGGTATGCTTTTGGATTCTGCTTTGAAGATTAAGCCTGATGATATCGTCTCAAGGCTTGGCGAGCTTCCTATTAGGAAGTTTCATTGTTCTGTTCTTGGCCATCGTGCTTTGCGTGCTGCGATAAACGATTATTTTAAAAAGTCAGGGCAAAAAAAGCGTGTTGTTGATGATGAACCGTTTGTTTGCGGGGTGAAAAAATGATTACTAAAAAAAGCATTATTGGTGATGTGTTGAAGAAGTATCCGCAGTCTGCTGATGTGATGTTCAAGCATGGCTTGCGCTGCATTGGCTGTCATGTTAGCGCTTTTGAGAGCATTGAGGCTGGCTGCAGGGTTCATGGTATGGATGAAGAGCAGATTGATGTTTTGGTGAAGGAAATTAATAAGGCTGTTAAGAAATAATTATTTCTTTTTGAAGATGGACATTATGGGGTCTATTACCCATATCACTACACCTATTGCTATTATGATTATTCCTGCTATTATTCCTATTTTGCTCGAGAATAGTTCTGTTTTGTAAAGCGCCAATTCTTGCAGTAGAATGCCGGTTAATGCTATTATTGCTCCGATTGTTAGCAATATTTTATCTCTTGTTTTCATGTGCTGAATTAATTTCATAACTCTTATAAACTTATTGGCATCATAGAGGTGATATGCTTCCAAAAAAGGTGTATTTTGTTTTAGGTGAAAACAAGGATTTGGGCAACAAACTGCATTCTTATTATGTGTATAAATGTGACCGGGATGCTCAGACAAAGATTAAATCAAAGATTGATGATATTATTGAAAATTATAGTGATAAAAAATTATTGACATTGGGATATGACGAAGTTACTAAAAAACTTTTAAGAGAATTCATTTCTTTGAAGAAAGAGCCGGGCTGGGATAAAATTATGATGAAAATCTTGAAAGGTCTTAGTGATTTGCTTGATAGGGAGATCAAAAAAGCCAAAAAGATTTCTAAGCCTGCATCAACTATTTCAGACATTAAAAAAGCGTTGAATAAGCTTAAAATTTATCATTCGTCTGATATAATTAAAATTGAAGAGAAAAAAGGAATTGTCCATGTGAATTATCTTAGCAGGAAATATTCTCCTGAATATAATCCTAAAAAGATGAGTTATTATGGGATATTTGAGCCTTGGAGGGATACGCAATTGATATTTACTTTGAATTTCAATAAGAACTTGTTCATATGGGATTACATTAATGTGCATAAGCCTTTTCACGGGAGAAAGATAGGAACTAAAGCTGCTTTATTGGTTGAGAAATTTGCTAGAACGTTGGGATTTACGAGATTTAGTGTTGAGTATCCTAATAGGGCTTATTGGATTAATAAATTAGATTACAAGATTCCTTATAATTATAGAATTAGTTCTGGGAGATATAATTATACTCTTGAAGGTTATAAGGAAATAAAATGAACTCCTTGCTCTTCAGCACTCCTGGTATTCCTTTGTCTGCGAGTAATACTTTGGATGGTGTTAAACAGGTTAAAAAACTCGGTCTTGACGCTATGGAGTTGGAGTTTGTTCATAATGTGAATGTTAATGAAGAGCTTGCTCCTGAGATTAAGAAAGTTGCAAAGGAATTGAATGTTGTTCTTACCTGTCATGGTCAGTATTATGTTAATCTTGCTTCTAATGAGCCTGCGAAATATCATGCCTCTATCGGCAGGATGGTTTCTGCTGCTAAGCGTTTGAATGAGTGCGGCGGCTGGAGTGCTGTTTGGCATTTTGGTTTTTATTTGGACAGGCCGAAGGAGAAAGTTTTTGAACTTATCAAGAAAGGCGTGAGAGAGGTTGTTAACAAGCTGAAAGAAGAAGACGTCAGAGTGTGGATTCGTCCTGAAACCACTGGCAAATTTACTCAGTGGGGTGATTTGCAGGAGACGATAAAATTAGCGCAGGAGGTTGAACAAGTGCTTCCGTGTGTTGATTTTAGTCATTTGCATGCTCATTCTGGAAAAATTAATTCTTTTGATGAGTTTAAGGACGTTCTTGCTCAGTTGGAGAAAGGTCTTGGCAGGACTGCTTTGGATAACATGCATATGCATTGTTCTGGCATTAATTACGGTCTTAAAGGAGAATTAAACCATCTTAATCTTGAGGATTCTGATATGAATTATCGTGATTTGCTGAAAGCTTTGAAGGAGTTTAAGGTTAAAGGTGTTCTTGTGACTGAAAGTCCTAATGTTGAGGGTGATGCTTTGTTGTTGAAAAACGAGTTCAAGATGATTTGATGTTCTAGACCAGCTTCTTGCGACATTGTGAGGATGAGAGAAGAGTCTTAAACATATTTTCGAAGAAAATATCTATTAAATTGCTTCTCGAATCTGAATCGCGAAAATAGTGATTTTCGGGAACTCGAAAAACCAAAGGTTTGTTCGAGTCAAAGAGCAATTTGATCAAACCAACGCCGAACAAGGTTCGGCGGGGTCTCAAAGAACTTCGTTCTTTGAAACTTTCTGAAAGTTTGTCCACAAAACTTATAAATCCATTCTGCTGTTCTTTCTTTTTATGAAAATTGGTGTTGTTGATGCTAAGCTTGATTCGTTCAAGACTGAACTTGTTGTTGTTGGCTTGTTTTCTCCTGCCGAGATTGTTCCTGTTGAGCTCAAAGCTATTGATGCGAAACTGAATGGTGCTATTGCTCACGCGTTGAAGGGCAAGGAGTTTGAGGGTGAATGGCAGCAGTTTCGTTTGGTTTCCACTCTTGGCAGGATTCCTGCGAAGAATATTCTTTTGCTCGGTCTTGGCAAGAAGGGGGATGCTGATCTTGAATTGTTGCGTCGTGCTTCTGGTTTGAGTGCCAAAATCGTTAGGGATTTTTGCGGCATTACAGAGTATGCCACTACTTTGCACAATCTTGATGTTCCTAAGACTGTAAAGAGTGAGCGTGCTCAGGCTGTTGCAGAGGGCAGCGTGCTTGGTGCTTATCAGTACATCAAGTACAGGACTGTTGACAGGCAGAAGATTAAAGTGATTCAAAGCATTACTTTGGTTGGTGATGGTGTTGGTGCTTTTGTGGAAAAGGGTGCTGTTCTTGCTGAGTGCGAGAATTTTGTTCGTGATTTGGCTAATGAGCCTGCTAGCAATTTGAAGCCTGAACAGTTGGCTAATTCTGCCAAGGAATTGTCAAGGCTTGGTGTGAAGGTTGTTGTTTATGACAAAAAGGGTATTGAAAAATTAGGTCTTTCAGCTTTGCTGGCGGTTAATCGCGGCAGTGTTAATGAGCCTCGTTTTGTTGTTATGGAGTATGATGGCGGAAAAAAGAGGGTTGCTCTGGTTGGTAAGGGTATTACTTTTGACTCTGGCGGTCTTGACTTGAAGCCTGAAGATGGAATGTTCACGATGAAGCATGATATGTGTGGTGCTGCTACTGTGATTGCTGTTGTGAAGGCTGCTGCTTTGTTGAAGCTGAAAGTTCATGTTATTGGTGTTTTTGTTGCGACTGAGAATATGCCTGGTATGGATGCGTACAAGCCAGGGGATATTGTTAAGACTTATAGTGGTAAGACTATTGAAGTGATTAATACTGATGCAGAAGGCAGGGTTATTCTTTCTGACGCTTTGGCTTATACTGAAAAAGTTTTCAAGCCTGATGCTATTATTGACTTGGCTACTTTGACTGGTGCTTGTGTTGTTGCTTTGGGTAATGTTTGTGCAGGGATTATTGGAAGGGATAAGAAGTTGATTGCGCATTTGATTAGGTCTGGTGATATTGTTGGCGAGCGTGTTTGGGAGCTGCCTTTCTTTAAGGAGTATCAGGAGCAGGTTAAGTCTGAGGTTGCTGATGTGAGGAATCTTGGTCTTATTCCGAGGTCTGGCGGTGCTATTACTGCTGCTGCTTTTTTGTCATTGTTTGTTGAGAAGACTCCTTGGGCGCATATTGATATTGCTGGAACTGCTTGGTCTGATGTTGATTTGGATTATGTGAGAAAGGGCGGCACTGGTTTTGGTGTGAGATTGCTGGTGCACGCTTTGGAGAACTGGAGTGATTGAAATGGCTAAAGAAAAAACTTACAAGATTGTGTTTGACAGGAAGAATTGTATTGGCGCTGCTGCTTGTGCTGCTGTTGCTCCTGAGTTTTGGGAGATGAAGGCGGATGGCAAGGCAGTGTTGAAGGGTGCTAAGAAGGATAAGGATGGCAATGAGTTTATTATTGTTAAGGAAAGCCAGTTGGTTGACAAGGTGAAGAATGCTTTGAAGCTGAACAAGTCTGCTGCAGAGGTTTGTCCTGCTCAGGTCATCCATATCTTTGATGCTGAGACGAATGAGAAGCTGGTTTGAATTATTTGTTTGTTACTATGTGAATTAAAGCCAGTCCTAGTATTGCGATGTACGCGTAGAATGC
>JBFYLW010000049.1:0-9859 GCA_041305185.1 Nanobdellota archaeon | reverse complement strand
CTTCTGCATGTTTTTCATGCTTCTTCTTTTTCTTATGATGCTTATGCTCAGGAATCCTCTCCTCAACAGGAATGGACTCACGAGGAACATCAAAAACTTCAAGACTGCCAAGCTTTTCCATAAAAATTTGAACACCAGTAGGAAGAATATCAACAGGCTCAATAACAGGATAAGTCTCAAGCGGTTTCCTACCATTCTCCAAAACAATCTGAGGAGTCTCCAGCCTTTCCTCAGTCTCCTTACGCTGAGCAACCTCTGCACTCTCAATCTCAATCTCCTTTGCCTCAATAGCCTTCTCAATATCGCCAGCACTGCTGAACTTCTGCTTAAGCTTGGAAGGATCAATATCAAAATACTCAAAGAATTTTGGAGTCAACTTTATGAGTTTAGAACGACCGGATTTTTCACGGGTAATAAAACCAGAATTCTCCAACTGGGCAAGATGCTCATAAGCCTTGTTAGTACGAATCTTCACAACCTTTGACTGCATAACAGGAACCTTGTAAGCAACCACTGCAAGAGTCTCAAGCTGACCCTTAGGAAGCTCTGTCTGAGTAACAACTTTCTTAATAACACCCGCATACTTTTCCCTCACAGTAAGCTTCCAGGCAGAGCCATCCTGCATAAGCATGGTAGGACTGTTAGAAGAATCCAAAAACGATTTCCATTCTGTCAAAACAGCAAAAATCTCCCCTTCAGGCTTTTTGCACAAAGAAGCAAGCTCTGACAATTCCAGCTTCCTGCCGGCTGCAAACAAAATAGCTTCAACAACTTTTCTCAGTTCTTCATCCATTTGAAACAAAATTTTGACCCTCTTTTTTAATCGCACCCTTGCCTATCAATTGCTCGACAAAAGGAGTGAGAGCATCAACCTGAATACCGAGCAGCTTAGACAAATCATCCAAAGAATGAGGCTTGGTATGACAGGCAAATCTGATAAAATTATGCAAAATATTAATCGCATTCCTATCCAAAACACCCTTCTGCGCCTGCAAACCCTTCAACATCATATCAGTCTCGTGAAGCTTGGCCTGCAAGTCATTAATGAAAAGCTCAAACTTGGCAGTGTCAAGCTCCAACTTCTCAGGACTCATAATCTCAACAGTACTCGGCATAGTATCAAAACAGAAATCCAGCAATTCCTGCACATCCTTAAACGAAATCTGAAGCTCAACAAACTGGGTAAAAAGCTTATCAGAAGGCACAGGCTCAGCATACTTCTCAATCTGAACATCCAGACCATCCTGCTTAATCTTATCAACATGCTCCTGCAGTTTTTTAGCTATAAACTCCTTAGGAGCACCAAGTATCTCAATAATACACCTTGCAACAATCGGCTGAGGTTCCATCATTTTAATCCCAATACCTGCCCAATATAAAGCTTTTCATCGAAAAAACAAGCATATTTGTTATCGCAGAATAGTTACAAAAGCTTATAATAATAATAAAAACAGACAGGACGGGGTGATATGATGGCACTATTTGATTTTCTGAAGAAAAAACAGCAAGACCTACCTATGCCTCCTCCGCCAACTCCGCCTGAAATGATACCGGAAATACAAGGAGACATAGAATCAATAAGACCAGAACAAACACTAGAGCTGCCAGAACTACCACCAGCACTGCCTGCTCCTGCGATGGAAAAAGAGGAAATATGGAAACGACAACTTCCAATGCACGAAGCTCCAGAAGTACAAGTATTTGACAGAACGATTTCAAAACAACCAGAAATAAAAGAAACAATAAGACCAAAAATCAAACCAACATTCGTAGCAGTAGAAGACTACAAAAGAATAATAAACGACACAAACACAATACGCTCAAAACTAATGGAAGCAGAAAACTTTGTAAGAAGACTAAGCGACCTGAAAAACGAAGAAGAAAGAGCATTTGAAAAATGGAGAACACAACTGGAAGACGTTGAAAAAAAACTCAATTATGTCGACCAGCTGATAGCCAAGGCAGAAGGGTGAATAACATGGATGAAAGAGCGCCAGTATTTGTAAAAATAGACGAGTACAAAGACATAGCAGACATAATGACCTTAATGCGAGAGAAATTACGCCAGGCAAAATTCTTACTAGACAAAATAGCAGAACTAAAAACGCAAGAAGACGCAGAACTAGCAACCTGGGCAAAAGAACTCGAAGACGTAGAAGCAAGAGTAGCAAGCGTAGACAGAACACTATCAGAACCAAGCATCTAAATGGAAGAAGAACTATTCTTTGTAGGAATCAAGGACCCAATCGAATTAAGGAAAGAACTACTTACAAGCTCAAAGAATCTAATCGACAGTCTGCGAAAATTTGAACAATACAAAGACATCAAAGAAGAAAAAACACAACACATAACAGAACTAAAAAGAGTATTTGATGAACTACTCGTTCTAAACAAAAAATTACGCAATCATCTGCCAAGAACACCACTAAAAGTACCAGTGGCAATACGAGACACAAAAACAGAAAAACCAATGAAAGGCAAACCAGTCAAACTCGCACAAAACAAAGTAGACGTTCTCGAACAAGAACTAGCAAAGATTGAAGAGAGATTGGGCGGGTTAGAGTAAGTAATCCCAACCAGGCTGCCAAGCCTTCTTCAAACGCCAATCCTCAGCAAAAGCTTTCTGCCAAGTTTTACCTTTGATAATAACATCCAAAGCCAACTGAGGAGCTTTATGAGCAACAATGGCAACGTGCTTGCCATCAAACTTCTTCAAATCATCAAGAAAACTCCTCAAACGCATCTCAACACCCTTATAGCTCTCACCATGAGGAAAATGCGTGTCAATACAATTCACCTGCATTGGCTCCACTTTTTCCGAAGCAGCACCATTTAAATCACCATAATTACACTCACGCAATCTTTTGTCCTGAATTATCTGCTTACCAAAAATCAATTTAGCAGAATCAACAGCACGCTTCAAATCAGAACAAAAAACAACATCAAACTTAACTTTGATAAGCTCCTTCAATTTTTTACACTGCTCAACACCAAGTGCAGACAATTCGCCAGGATTCCAACCAGTAGAAATGCCATTCTCGTTATCAGTAGTAGTGCCGTGAACAAAGTAGGTAATGAAAACTTTAGTCATTTTAGGCTCCGCAATCTAAGTGGAGACGCTCAATCGCCGCGTCCCCACACCTCTGGGCGATTCATGCGAGGGGCAGGCAACGCGAAATATAAACATTTCGCGAGTCTGCCACCGCATTCGCTTCGCTCATGCGAGGGGCAGGATTCGAACCTGCGAAGGCACTAAGCCAATAGCTTTCACCACAAATAACTGCGGCAAGTTGTGCTTGAGGCTATCCCCTTTGGCCACTCGGGAACCCTCGCCTATCTAGAAGACGGTAAATTGCTCTTTTTAAATGTTATGAGAAAAAAAATTAATAACCCCTTGATCGACAATTACCAACCAATTCCTCCAACTCAGGACTGGCCTTAACACCCTGAATTGTCTTAGTATCGTACAACTCATAAGCCAATGAGCACATACGAAGATTTAATCCACTCTCAACAGCAGGAGTTGAAGCCCAAGCCGGATTGATAACAATCGGATTCATTTGAGGCCTATGCTTCATCGCAAGACCAGTAGAATCACCCTGCAAACCAATAATAGAGAAAGCTCCAAGAGCCAGCAAAGCAACAATCAGCAATGGCCAAATATGCTTCATAATTTCACCTCAAACAAAAAAAAAGAATAAAACATCATAAATTATAGGCATGTAAAATACGATTAAATATACTTAAGAGAACTCTTTCATCAAAACCGAAACATCAGCCTCTTTAGACAAATCAAAAACAGGCACAGCACGCGTTTCCTCAAGCAGAACACCAATAGGCAGTTTATCAGCATCAAAAGCAAACTTCAAAGCAGAAATCCTATCACGCTCAGGCTTGTCCAACTTATAGATACGCTGCTTATACCAATCAAAAGTGTTCACTTTGTTCAAAGTAATACAAGGCTGCAAAACATCAACCAAAGCAAAACCCCTATGCAAAATCGCTTTCTTCAACAACTCCTTCAAATGAACAATATCACCAGAAAAACCACGAGCAACAAAAGAAGCACCAGCAGAAATTGCCAAAGCAACAGGATTAACAGGCATTTCAGAAACGCCAGCAGGAGTAGAAACAGTCTTAGAACTAACATCAGTAGTAGGACTGGCCTGCCCTGCAGTCAAAGAATAAAGCTGATTATTATGAACAAGATAAACAATAGGAACATTAATCCTGCAAGCATGCAACAAATGATTCAAACCCTCACCATAAGCACCACCATCACCAGCCTGAGCAATAACAGTCAACTTAGGATTAGCAATCCTGGCACCAAGAGCAAGAGGCAAAGAACGACCATGCAAAGAATGAAAAACATACGTCTTAAACCAGTTATTCTCATTGCCCCCACAACCAACATCAGCAACCAACAAAACATCTTTTGGAAGCAAGTTTAATTCAGCCAAAGCCTGCGAAAGAGCAATACGAATTGAAAAATTACCACAACCAGGACACCACGTAGGAGTTCCGCACAAATAATCACCTGATTCCATCCAACACCCCAACAAGCTCATCAACAGTAAACTGATAACCATCAAACTTATTGAACAACAAAGGCTCAATCAAACAAAACTCCCTGATCAAGCGAGCAAGCTGACCAGTCTTATTATTCTCAATAACAACAACCTTTTTGCCTTTTATAAAACCAGAAATATCAGGAAAAGGAACCAAATATTGCAATTGCAGGAAGGAAACATCAGAAAACTTTTCCAAAGCAGACAGTATAGGACCTTTAGTAGAACCCCAGCTGACAATAATGATTTTTGCATTCTCATTGCCATGCAGAATCGGCTTTGGAAGCTCTTTTCTCAACAAGTCCAGCTTTTTGAAACGCTTCTCAACCATCTTCACACGATTAACAGAATTATCAGAAGAAAAACCAAACTCATCATGCTCATCAGAATTCGCATCAAACACGCCATCCTGCTGACCAGGAACAGAACGAGGAGAAATACCATCAACAGCAAAAACATAACGCTTAAAACCAGGCTTGGGAACGGCAAAAGACTCACGCTGAACCTTAACATCAGATTTCAAAGAAGAAACTGTCTGGAAACACTCATTCAAATATTTGTCAGTCAAAACAATAACAGGCAATTGAAACTTCTCAGCAAGCTGGAAAGCACGCACTGAAACATCAAAACATTCCTCAACATCACCAGGAGCAACAACAATACGGGCAAATTCGCCATGACCAGCACTCCTAACAAACAAGAGATCAGATTGTTCTGTTTTTGTAGGCATGCCAGTAGCAGGACCAGCACGCTGACCATAAAAAATCACAATAGGAGTCTCAGTCATACCAGCAAGAGCCAAAGATTCAACCATTAAAGAAAAACCGGCACCAGAAGTAGCAACCATAGAACGAACACCACAATGAGAAGCACCCAAAGCCATCAAAATACCAGAAATCTCGTCCTCAGGAACTTCAACAACAAAACCACAACTCAGAGATTTAGCAGCGAGATACTCAAGCATCGGATTAATAGGCGTAATAGGATAAATAGCGGCAAACTTCATGCCTGCCTTGATAGCACCAAGAGCAAGAGAATGATTACCGCTCAAAAACAACTGTTTAGACTTCTTAACTTTAAACTCGAATTCAGGCTTAGAAGAATCAAAACCGGCTTTTGCAGCCTTAACATTAACATCAAGAAACGGCTTTCCAGCAAAATGTTCTCCGATAATTCCTGAAAGAACACCAAAATCAAGATTCAACAAACCAAAAACAGCACCAACAGCAACCATATTACGCGACAATTCACCAAACTCTTTCGACTTGTCCAAAATCTCTCCAGAAATAAGAAAATGATTCTCAGAAAGCTCCTTCTTGTGCAATTCAATACTCTTCTCGTCCAAAGCAACAAGCAAATCAGTCTTAGAAGAAAGAGATAAGACAGGCGTATCAGAAACGACCAAAGTAAAAACATTATTACCCCCCCTAATCAAAGAAGGATAATCATTAGAAGCGAAAACAAACAAACCACAACGAGAGCAAGCCCTACCAAGAATCTCACCAGCAGACATTATACCGCTGCCCGCCTCCCCTGAAATCTTAATCTGCATAAAAATCAAATATAATCCACAATATTTAAAACCATAACAAACAAAACAAGACAAATGACAGTAGAAATAACCGCAGTAGGCGGATGGAAAGAAGTAGGCAGGAACATGACAGCAGTCAAAATAGACGATGAAGCAGTCATATTCGACATGGGACTTCATCTCCCGAACTACATCAAACTCACAGAAGAAGAAATGGGAGAATTCGTAAAACAAACAGAAACAAACCTGAAAAAAGCAGATGCCATACCACAAGACGCCACAATAAAAGACTGGAGAGAAAAAGTAATAGCAATAGTAGTAACACACGCGCACCTCGACCATCTCGGAGCAGTACCATACATGGCTGCAAAATATGACGCACCAATATACTGCACGCCATTCTCAGCAGAAATTCTCAGAACAATATGCAAAGATGAAAGACTAGATTTACAGAACAAAATAATAGAACTAAAACCAGGACAGGCAACACAAATATCAAAAAGCCTCAAACTCGAATTTTGCCACATAACACACAGCACACCACAAACAATCATAGCAACACTGCACACGCCAGATGGAATAGTAATGTACGGAAACGACTACAAGCTCGACTCACACCCAACACTAGGAACACCAGTCAACTATGAACATCTGAAAAATTTAGGAGAAAAAGGAGTGCTCGCACTCATACAAGACTGCCTCTACTCAAAAGAACAAAGAAAAACACCAAGCGAACAAGTAGCAAAAGACATGCTAAGAGACGTCTTAATAGACATAGACAACAAAGGAAAAGGAATCATAATCACAACATTCGCAAGCCACATAGCAAGACTGAAAACAATAACGGAATTCGGAAAATTGCTGAACAGAAAAGTCATCATAATGGGAAGAAGCATGGCAAAATACTGCTTTGCTGCAAAAGACATCGGACTCGTAGATTTATCCAAACAAGCAGAAATACTAAAATATGCAAGACAAATAAAAAGAAGACTCAAAGAAATACAAAACAAAAAAGACAAGTATTTGATAGTCGTGTCAGGCCATCAGGGAGAGCCAAAAAGCACACTAAACAAAATGATAGACGGCATATACAACTGGAAATTCACAAACGACCACGTGATATTCAGCAGCCAGATAATACCTGCAGAAATAAACATACAACAAAGACAAATAATGGATGAAAAACTCAGAAAACTCGGAGTAAGAATATTCAAAGACATACACGTATCAGGACACAGCTCAAGAGAAGACATAAGAGAAATAATCACACTGCTAAAACCAAAACATCTCCTGCCAACACACGGAGAAGAAGAAAAACTAGAAGCATTCAGCTCACTCGCAAAAGAAATGGGATACGACAAAACACTGCACATTCTAGAGAACGGGCAAAGAATAAAATTATAGACTTCGCAATCACAACTGCAGTATAGTAAAATATATAAACACCGACTTCAAGAAATTATACAGGGGGGTAAACAAAAATGAGGCTTGTGCTAGCAGATCCAACATTACTAAAAGACAGCATATCAGTAATATCAGACCTCGTCAATGAGGCGAGATTCAAAATAACACGCGACGGACTGGAAATGATTGCAATGGACCCTGCAAACGTAGCAATGGTCATATTCAAACTTCTGTCCAGCAGTTTCACAGAATACGAAGTTGAAAAAGAACAAGAAATATCAATAAACCTCGCAAACTTCAAACAAATACTAAGAAGAGTAGGAGCAACAGACATACTCACACTTGAAGTGACAAGCGACAACAAACTGCAAATCCTTCTAAAAGGCTCAACAACAAGAACCTTCAGCCTGCCACTAATAGAACTTGAAGAAAAAGAACAAAGAATACCAAACTTAACCTTCCCAATAGCAATAGGAACAACCAGCATGGTGCTCAACGACGCCATATCTGACGCAGACATTGTAGCAGAAAGCGTCACCCTAGCAGCAGAACCAGAAAAATTCACAATATCCGCAGAAGGAGATTTATCAAAAGCAAACATCGAAATAAAACAAAGCGAAGAAACAAAAATCAAAACAACAAGCCCGGCAAAAATCAAAGCAAAGTATTCGATTGAATATTTGAAGAAAATGATTAATGCAGGAAAGCTCGCAAACGAAGTAAGCATATTCTTCAACCAAGATTATCCTTTGAAGCTGGAGTACAAAGTTGTAGACAAACTACTACTCAGTTTCATACTCGCACCAAGAGTAGAGAACGACTAAAAAGGAGGAAAAAACAAAATGGGAATGCAAGAAGTATTACAAGCGGCACCAAGCATGGAAGGCCAGCTAAGGATGTGCATCGGCAGACTGGAACATGCAAGAGATTTTGAAGGCATGAAACAAGAAGTCATAAACGTCTCTAACATACTAATAAATCTGTTAGAACAAATACAAAGAAAATAAGCCACAAAGCTTTTATACCTTTCACTACTAAATAGTAGTATGAAGTATCTAAAGTTGTTAAGACCGCAGCAATGGTACAAAAATCTCTTAGTCTTCTTGCCACTGCTATTCTCAGGAAATTTGTTAAATTTAACAGCAATAGGACAATCACTGCTCGCATTTGTGAGCTTCTGTGCGCTTTCTTCAGCAACATACGTCATAAATGATTATGTTGACAGAAACAAAGACAAACTACATCCTGAAAAATCAAAAAGACCAATAGCATCAGGAAAAATAGGACGAATCAGCGCTTTACTATTAGTATTGCTGCTAGCAGCAATCGGATTCGGAACAGCACTACTACTCCCAAACAAGTTTCTGATAGCAGCACTAGGATACTTCACACTATCACAACTATACACGGCATGGCTCAAACACGAAGCCTTCGCAGACATACTCACAATAGCAGTAAACTTTGTCATAAGAGCAGCAGCAGGAGCATTCGCAATAAACGTATGGGTAAGCCCGTGGCTCATATTAGGAGTATTCTTCCTCGCACTATTTTTAGTATTAGGAAAAAGAAAAAGCGAAATAATACTATTGCAGGAAAAAGCAAACACGCAAAGAAAAACACTTGCGTCATACACGCCAGAAATAGTATCAAGATTAAGCACACTAACAACAACAGCGCTTGTCGTCTGCTACACACTCTTTGTATTCTTTGGAGAACACACACTACTATACATCAATTTACCAATCGCACTGTACGCAATATTCAGATATGAAAGCTTTGTAAGCACGGGAAACATAATCGCAAGACAGCCAGAACACATATTCACAGACTGGAGAATGATGGCTACAATGATAATATGGGGACTGCTAACCATAGGAGTCCTGTACACATGACCGTAGAAATAAAATTAACACCTGAAAAAATAACAGGAGAAGACCTTTCAGACATATACCGTTTGTTCTGTGAAGCTTTTCAAATCAAACACTACCCCCGCGCAGACGAATACCTAAAAACTCAAGGATTACAGGAATTAAGAGACAAAAGAGTCACGGGTTATTCATCAGAACGCTCACTATTCAAAGCCTGGTACGAAGGAAACGGAATAACAAGATTCAACGGATGCAGCACATTCGAAGACCCAACATATACACAAAAAATAGAGAAATTCAGAGAACTAATGAAAGAGAAATATAAAGAAATTATTTCTTAGACCCAAAATAAAACATTTTCTGAATATCAACATCACTTGAAGTAAACTTGCCCTGACGAGGATGCTCCTCCTTAACCTCAGTCTTCAAAGGCTCCTGACGATCCTTAGGCTTAGGAGGCGCCTGCTCAGACAATTTCCTCAACTCAG